>JAUXCK010000027.1 GCA_030618925.1 Desulfobacteraceae bacterium | reverse complement strand
CCAAATACTGACCATACATTTTGTCATAGATGGCGCGGTTTGACAGGTCGGGCTCATAAATCTTTTTTATCCGGACAAGATCGGGCACCTCCTCCATAGAACGGTGCCCGAGAATCACAAATGCATTGAAAGCGGTTCCCCTGGCTGTGGCGTTGACAGGATCGTCAATCTGATGAATGGGCACACCCAGCACATCTGCATGAATTTGTGCCCATTCATCTGAAAGCGCCCCCCCTCCGATAAACCGGAATTTTTTGAATTTCCTCCCAATAAATTTTTCAGCCGGCCCCCGGGTCCACCTGCTGTTATAGGCCAGGCCTTCCATAATGGCGCGTGTCATGTGGCTGCGGGTGGTTTTTAATGACAGGTTAAAAAATCCGCCCCTGACAGTGTCATTTTGATCTGGAACCACAATACCGTTTAACCAGGGAAGAAAAAGAACCCCTTCGCTGCCGGCAGGCACCTGACTGACAATCCGGTTAAACCGTTCATAGGCATCCTCCGGCATCTGATCCGTGCTGAATTCATCCTGGGCAAAAACAATATTTTTCAGATAAAATTCCAGACATTTGCCACCCAGTCCCTGCTCCCCCAGCAGAAAGTATTTTGATTTAATGGGGCTGGGAATGGAGACCATGCTCGAGGAGAGGTGAGTTTTCTTAAACGGGACATGGCAGGTCATGACCAGAGAAGTGCCGATACAGATAACCCCGTCAAAATCGCGCACAGCGCCCGAGCCAATGGCGGTTCCATGAGTATCAAAAATACCTGCGACCACCTGTGTGGACGGCATGAGGCCCAATTCTTCGGCAACAGAGGGCATAAGGGGGCCGACAATGCCGTTATTTGGGATCAAATCCGGAAATTTATTTTTTTCCAGTCCGGCCATTTTCAGAAGCGTATCATTGTATTCCAGCGACCCCCATGTCTGGTTGGATACCACCAGCATAAGGGTCGAGGTCTGCTGGGTGGCAGTGAACCGGCCGGTCAGTCCGGCGGTCAGAAAATCCATGGGCTCGAGGAAATTGTCTGTTTTAGCATAAATCTCGGGTCGTTCGTTTTTAATAAACAAAATGTGCCCCAGGCAGCACATACCCGAATGTGTGGGGGCCAGTCCGGTCAGCCTGACCCATTTCAGGGCCTTTAGCAAGCCATAGCCCTGGATATTGGGAAACCCTTTGCTGATCTTCCGATTATATTTTCCCCCCCGGGTATCTGTCCAGTGGACGGCATTCATCAAAGGGTCGCCCTGGGCATCCACCGGCACCGTGACTGAAAACTGCGAGTCACAGGCCACGGCCACGATCTGTTCCGGGGGCACCCCGGATTCAAGGACAACAGTTTTTGCAGCCTTTATCGTACTGTCCCACCATTCATGAGGGTCCTGCTCGGCGCCGCCACCGGGCAAAAGGTAGGTTGAAATCGGTTCTTTTGAACTGGCGATCACCTCCCCTGTGTCAGATACAATTGCGGTCTTGGCGCCGCCGGTGCCCAAATCAATGACCAGTACATAGTGGACTGAAGGGGAGGGGGGGACTGATTTTGTCATGTTATCCTGCATGGGCATTGCCTGTTTTGTCTGGTTTCATTTCCATGCTTATATCCTCCGCAGCATACCGTTAGCGAGAATTAGTTTGCAAACTCCTTGTACTGCAAAATATGCCGAGGGATCAACCCCTTTATCCTTTGTATTCCCCCTTGACAGATCTCTCCTGTCATCATACCGTACACAGCACCTTGTCATGTTCATCGAGACCTATCTTCTATTTTGCTTTAAAGGAGGTCATGTCTGCTTCCATTTCAATAATATCTCATTGAAATGATTAAGCCAATTGAAAAACCAAACTATTTTTTAAAGGAAACCATATGAAAACAAAACAGGTTGTTATTATCGGAAGTGGTATCGGCGGGAGTGCCATCGGCGCTCTTCTGGCAAAGAAGGAAGAATTCCGGGTAACGCTTATTGAAAAAACCAAATTTATCGGCGGAAGGTTTGCGACTTACGAAAAAGAGGGTTTCAAGCTTGATATCGGATGCCACATGCTGGCAAACTGCGATAAAGGGCCGCTTGGAAAGGTCCTTTCTATCTGCGGGGCTTCGGATTATGTCAAATGGTGCTATGCGCGCCGTCCCTCGCCTGTAATCAATTTTAAAGGGGACTTTGTAAAGTTCCCTTACGAACTTCACAAACTGGGATTTACCCAGGAGGACATGAATAATTTTATCCGGTTTCAAGCCGATATCCTGTCCATGTCTCCGGAAGAATGTGACCGTCACGACAACGTCAGTATCCGGGATTTCGTCAGCCGGTATGTGGACAGTGACCTGGCGCGCTCCCTGGTGGGCTTTTTTGCCGCCATTTATTTTGTAGACAAAGATGATGTTTTGCCTGTGGGAGAGTATGCCCGCTGCCAAAATGAAATCGCCGCGAATAAGGCTTTGGGATACCCGGCGGGAGGGACCGGGGCTGTACCGGAAGCCTATTGCCGGATTATTGAAGAATCCGGCGGGAAAGTGATGACCCGAAAGGGTGTCAATAAAATAATCGTTGAAACCGGCCGGGTGAAAGGCGTTGAACTTTCCAACGGGGAAATACTGGATGCGGATCTTGTCATCAGCAATGCAAGTATACGCGACACCGTATTAGAGCTTGTTGGGGAAGGATTATACCCGGGCAGTTTTGTTCAGAGACTGAAAGAATATGGCTACAGCTATGGAACCCATGTGGTGAAAATTGCCCTGGACAAGCCCATAACCGATCAAAAAATGATTTTTTATATCGGGCATACAGACCTTATGGAAGTGGAAGAAAAAATGGGGGATGAAAACTGGCTGCCTGACAGTGCATCCCATCTCATGATTCCCATTATTTCCAACCTGGATCCGGAAAGCGCACCAGAGGGGAAACAGCTTATTTTTGCCGGTGGCGGCAGCAGACAGCCGTATACATCCGGTAAGGAAGTATGGGAAAAATGGGATGATGCGATTTTAGCTTCTCTAAAAATTGTTTTCCCGGACATCGAAAAACACATCCTGTGGAAAACATCCACCAGCACCACGGCCATCAATAATCTGTTTGGTGAGGAAGGAAGCGTCATCGGCATTTCACAAACCATCGGGCAGATCGGAAAAGACCGTCCGCCCATCATAGATCCGATTGTTGAAAACCTTTATCATTGCAGTGCGGATACGGGCCTTCATGGAATCGGCGGCGAGCTGGCGGCTGATGCGGCATTAAGGCTATATGATCACTTAACAAAAAGCGAACAATAGTTTTACCTGGCTTTTTGCCTGGTCGATCCCTGTCATCTCAGAACGGGTTCAAATGAATCGTTATTCAAAGGGAGGGGTATTCATGAATATTGTGCGGAAAACAACTTACCTGACTATTGCGTTGAGCCTCATTTTTTTCGTGTCACCCGGGGCTTATGCCAAAACACCTTTTTCCCAAGACTCACTGGTGATGCAGAAATGTTCAGCCTGCCACAAGCCTGATAAAAAGGGGCGTATAGAGGTGATCGAAGAGATCCGGAAAACACCCGAGGAGTGGAAGAATGTGGTGGACCGGATGATCCGTTTAAATGATGTCCCGCTTGAGGATGAATATTTTAATCCCGTCATCAAGGCGTTATCCAAGCATTTGTCTCTGAGCCCCAGCGAAATGTCTCAGATCGCCTATATCAACAGTGACGAGAACAGCCAGTACCGGGAGATGCCTAAAAATGACCTTGAGAAGAGAATGTACACCGCTTGTGTGCGCTGCCATACCTGGGGGAAAATTGCCTCACATCGCAACACAGCGGCACAGTGGGCAGAAACAAGAACCATGCACCTTGCTTACTATCCCACTGCCATTCTTCAGATGCGGGAAATGAACTGGCCCAAAGAGTTTCAGGATCTGCTGGAGCCGCTTTCCAAGATGTTCCCTTTTGAAAGCGCTGAATGGCGCGAGTGGCTGAAAAACAGAGCCGACCCTGAATTAGCAGGGGAATGGCAGGTGGCCGGGTATCAGCCTGGGAAGGGATATTACACAGGAACCTACGGAATCAGCCCTGATCTGCAAGAAGGGGCAGATGAATACCGGATTGAAAAGCGCATCACATATGAAAATGGAAAGACGGTGACGTTTTTGGGTATCGGCACACTTTATAGCGGTTATCATTTGAGATTTACCATGACTTCTTCAAATGGTGGCGCGCAGATAGACGGTGTGTTCGATCTTGACATTGCTGACATGGGATTCAAAGGGAAATGGTGGGCGGTGGTTCAGAACAAGAACGCGTTTGGAAACGAAATATTTTATAAAGTCCATGAGGGGCTCAACATCATTGCTGCTTTTCCCCAATCATTAAAAGCAGGTGCTGGCGGCGTGCAGGACCTTAGACTGATCGGGATGAACTTTCCCAAGGCGATTCAACCTTCTGATATTGTGTTTTCAGATCCCAATGTTTTTCCAAAAAAAATAATAATGGCCGGCAATACCGAACTCGTGGTTGCTGTGGATGTAACTGAAAAGGCTGTAACCGGTCCAGTAAAAATCAGCATTAAAGGGGTTCCTTATAAAAATCCAATCATTGTTTTTAATGAAATCGACGGGATAAAAATTTTTCCGGAAATTGGTCGCGCACGGGTCAGTTGCGGCCAGGCCTACCCGCCCCAGGGCGTCCAGTTCGTGGCCAGGGCGATCAACTATGGCAAAGATGGAAAAGTGAATACCAAAGACGATTTGATACTTGAACCAATAAATGTTGAGTGGTGGCTGGAAGAGGAAGATACCTCGGTTTCGACACTCATGAAGGGCCTAAGACTTGCAGGCATTTACCCTAAATTCGGTAGGGACAAAGATGATGATCTGAAATACTTGAACACAAGCGTGAACAACGGGTTGTACATACCGATCACTACCTACGGCCCAATAAAAGAGAGAGTTCAGCACACACAGGGGACCGGCCTGATTGCCATCGGGGCGTCTTATACTGAGAATGGTAAGACGTATAAAGGCAGATCGCTTTTGGCAGTAACCGTACCCGACTTTATTCCCCAGATGAAATAATGATGAAATAACCATGAATATGACTAGATACTGCGTATCTCAACACAGGATATTTACCATAAACGGCCACTCATTTTTGTTTCTGGCAAACGAAAACGCGATTTTTGAAACTGATCCGGATACCAATGATGCGTTGAATCAATTGTCCCACAAGGGGGACCTGTGCAAGCATGACGTGATGGGGTGCTTGAGAATTCCTGATGATGAAAAGGAAACGTTTTTCGGGGAATTGTTAAATCAAAAATTATTATTGCCTTCCTTGGAAAGGAAAGAGGAAGGCGAGAGATATGAGAAAGGTCCGATTATTCTTCCCCTAAAGACGCTGGTGCTGCATGTCACCGATGCCTGCAACCTGGGATGCCTCTATTGTTACCATTCCTTTGATGGCGCCAACAAGAGAACAATCAGGAAGAAGGGGGCCATGCCCGTTGAAGTGGCCAGGCAAGCTATCGACTTTTTGATTGAGCATTCCGGTGGTCTGGATGATGTCTGTCTGGTCTTCTTTGGCGGTGAGCCCTTTCTTAATTTCAATCTCATATCTCAGTCCGTTCAATACGCGCTTGAAAAATCTGAACATACGGGCAAGAAAATGTCATTTACTGTAACGACCAATGGGACGCGTCTTTCAGAAGAAGTGATCTCTTTTCTCTACGATCATCAGATTGGTATTACGGTCAGCATTGACGGGTTAGAAACGATTCACAATAAGAATCGGCCGTTTGCCGACGGGAGGCCTTCCTACAAGGCCATCCTGCAGAATATAAAGAATCTGTTCAAGATCTATAACGGTGTGCCTGTACCGGCACGGGTAACGGTTGCCGGTAGTTCAGCGCATATCCCTGAAACCCTGGATCATTTGCTCAGCCTGGGATTTGCCGAAGTTGGATTTGCACCTGTAACGACTATGGACAAGGCTTCCCAACTGGACAGCCGGAACATGAATCTGCTCCTTACGCAGTTTCAGCATATGTCGGACAAATTTGTGGAATTTGCTTTAAAGGATCAAGTACTGGGCTTCAGCAATCTGATTGATCTTTTGGCTGTCCTGCATGAGGGGGAAATAAAAAACTACCCGTGCGGCGCAGGCCTGGGCCTGTTTTCAGTAGATCCTGACGGTGATTTATATCTGTGCCAGCGGCTCACCGGCGAAGAGTCTTGCTTTATGGGAGATATTTTTAATGGCTTTAGCAGAGACAATGTGAATGATTTTCGGGACAAAGCGGTCATCAATCAAAAAGAAATCTGCACCTCCTGCTGGGTGCGAAATATTTGTGCCGGCGGATGTTACCATGAAGCACTGGTGAGGGAAGACGATCTGATGAAGCCAAATCTGCATTATTGCCAATGGATCAAAAAATGGGTGGAAACTGGCATCAAGGTGTACGGCCGCTTGGCCACGGACTGTCCGGAATATCTGGACAGGATTTCGCAGTTGAGAGCATCCTAAGTTAAGGAATATTGATTCAAGTTTCGCACTCCTTAATGAACGCAATTGGTTGGGTTGCCGTTAACATGTTCTGTCGAGTTTTGGGGACAAAACTTGAGTATTTAATTAAACTGATGTCAACATTTGTTTACCTTTTAACCATCGATCTAATTATCAGGGGACACGAAGGAGGGTCAAATGAAAAAAAAGCGGCTAAAGGCTTTAAATAAGCGGGCGAAGAAGCTGGAAAACAAGGAGGTGTTCGGCATGGCGGATGATGGGGACATCACGACGAAGATGCCCATAGGCTGCACAACTGTTTTCGACACAGGATGGGAAACAAACCCTCGCCCGACATCACCCATCGGTAACTGTGTTTCCAGTGCCAGGGATTTTAGCTTCTGCTCTGGCCCCTGCTGGTGGCCGGCACAAACGCCGGACGGCATCACCAATTTTCCGGGATTTCAAAATCAGTGCCGGGCAGTGGAAAAGGATTGGAGAAAGCTCAATTTTGTTATCAAACGATAAAGGAGGCCATTATGAAAATACGAATTATAGTATCTGTTCTGGTTTTTATATGTGCGATGATGGCCGCCTCCTGCGGAAAAGAAGAGAAACGACCCAGTCTGGATGAGGTCGGGACGGATGCGCCACTAACGGGCAAGGATTATATTTATGCTGCTGTGGGCAATGCCTGCCACATCATTGATGGCGATACCGACAGTGTGATAAAAACCATCCCCCATGAAGATTTCATTTTAGGGGCAGGGTTCTCTCCTGATGGAACACGGTATTACATGAGTTCCGGCAAACAGATACTTGCGGTAGACACAAAAACTATGGAGTTGGTAGACACGTATAAACTCTCATCGGATTTGAGCAAAGTCATGGTATCGGGATTTTGTGCTACCGGGGATGGCAAGACCATGTACATCAGCTGCGGGATTGTTAAAAAAAAGCAGAACATTCCCAGGCTTAATGTGTTGCCCCCCCAGTTGGTGGTCTATGATCTCGAGTCTAAAAAGGTGATCAAAAGCTTTGAGATACCGTATATGGTGAATCAAGTCATGAACATCAAAAATGATCCTGACCATCTTCTTCTCACTGGCTATGACATCTATAAAATAAATGTCAAAACCGGTAAGGTTGAAGTGATATTAAACATGTTTAATCCCAAGGCGGGTGACGATCCCAAAAACTACCTTGCCGGCTTTCATGGCATTTCCCCTGGCGATCACGGGATATCGGTGTTTGAGTACATCACCGGCGAAGGATTGAGCCTGAGCGTGGGATATCTATTTATCGATCGGAATGATGGCCAGGCATGGACCCTTCCTGGGAAAGATCTTTGGTTTGCCTATTCCAATATCTTAAGCCCTGACAAAAAATATATCTTTTCCGTAATGGACGAAGTGATCAAGATTGATGCTGCCACCGGAAAAACCATCAGCTTTGTGGAAACGGAAACAGGAACAAACTACAGCATTGTGCTTTCCTCTGACGGGAAAAAGGTTTATGTGGGCCCGGGAGGCCCGGACATCAGTGTTTACGATGCTGAAAATCTTACGCTTCTCAAAGTCATCCCCCTGGATGCGGATGGGGCGGTTATGCATCGGCTGACGATATAGTGCTGTGTCCCGGGAATAGGTTGTCAGTATATGAGATATGTGGGAGTGGCTTCCAGTCAAGATAATCGCGGCAAGATGCCGCTCCCACATTTTTTACCCTGTACTTGGAATACAACACTATATCTGATCGTTTAAACTCAAAATGATTCTATAAAAGCGAGTAATAGAAACAAGCAAAATTGAAGAAAAGAAAAGAACAGTCCGGCAAATGGCTGAGATCCAGAAAAGGCCTGATTGTCATTATTCCCGTGGCGTTTATAGTGTTTATTTCTGCCCATGAAGCATCGGTCCGATACGGGCAGGATTTAACCTGCACGGTGTGTCATGAGATGCAGGCGCCTGTTGATAAATGGAAGGCATCCGGAACATCCAAGAACCATAGCAACTGCGCCGGTTGTCACTGGGATTTTGGTTTCAAGGGCTGGATGGCGATGAATCAATCGGCTGTTAAATTCCTTTTTCTGCATTTTACAAGGGGTGCGGATGAACCCATAAAGGCGTTGGAGGAACCAATATTTCTAGAGGATGGCAAAGAGCCGGGTTACTGGAGCCGGGTGCCAAACCACAGATGCTATCAGTGTCATGATGCCAAAAATCATAAAAAAGAGGACCAGCCGAAAATCCATGAAAAAGTGGTTAAAAACATATGGGAAAAACCCTGCATGGACTGCCATAACCATGAAATGCGAAATGATCAGAAGTTTTATGAAAAGGTAGTGGCGGAAGCAAACTAAATGACGGACCGGGTGGTGACGTTTGGACAAAAAAATAGATATGGCGTGTCATATTAGAACCCTTGACAGGGCAGTAGAATTTGATCGTTTTTTTAGCCACATTGAAATAGTTTACGGTTCAGCAGTCTTTTGTGACAGCTGTCTCGACAGAGAGATTTCGTTGAACCTGACCCGGCTTTATATTGGGGATGAGTTTTGTCCGCATCGGCTCCCTGACCTGAAACAGCTGGATACAGTTTTTGCTTTTACAGAGGAGAACCGGCTCGCACTCACTGTTTTAACACCCCCGCTTAGTGACAGGGAGATGGAACGATACACCCCCCTGTTCGATGTTTTGAGCCGATCTAAAAAAAATATTGAAATTGTCGTCAATGACATGGGCATGATTCTGTTTCTACAAAAGGAATTCCCTTCTTTACAGCTTGCTGCCGGACGCCTCTTAAACAAAGCATTTAAAGATCCCCGCCTAACTGATGTGGACGGCCTCTTATCATTTTCAAAAGAAGCTGAAGTACTTCTTAACGAATGTACGTTTGATAATGAAGTATTTCAGACCATGATGACCGGGCATGGCATATGGCGAATGGAGCAGGATCTTCTACCCTATGGCCATGGGCCTTTGGATAAAATTTCCGGTGTAAAAACGTCTGTCTATTTTCCTTTTGGTGCGATTACATCCGGCAGGGTGTGCTGGACATCGACTTTTGATATGCCCGAAGAATCCTGGTTTATGCCTCTGGATCGGTGTTCCCGTCCCTGTGAAGGGTTTGGGTTGGTGTTAGAAAACAGCAACTTTGCCTTTCAAGTGGTTCAAGCTGGCAATACAATTTTTTATCTCTACCCCAAGAAGCGGCTGGGCGAGCTTTTTGAGAAAGCCCTCCAGGGGGAAATACGGCTGGTATATCAGGGATTTGCCATTTAATGTCCATACTTTAGGTGTCAATTTTAACTTATGAACTCAAGTTTCGCACCCCTGAATTGGTGCAAAACGGCTAACCGATTGGTTTAGTGTATCAAAAAAAGACTGAAAGTCATCTTCGATTTCAAACAGGTCAAAGATCTTTGAAAAACTGATTTCAAACAGCCCCCTGAAGAACTGCCAAATTCTGTGGGCATATGTGAACGTCGCTGTTTCATCTGCAAGATCTTCAAACAGGATCCCAAAGCCCATATGGTTTTCTTTTGCATTCAAATAATTGATGAGCGCGTATCGTATAAAGCTAATCGTTGTAGCGCACACCTGGGATTGAAAACTATTGCTGGAATCTTTTCCCAGAGATAGAAGTTGTTTGCTCTCCTTGAAAAAAACCTCACATGCCCAGCGTTTGGTGTATTTCTTGATAATCGTGGACGCCTGAAGGCGAATGTTTGTACTCAGGAAAGCCACCCATTTGGGTTCTTTTTGCTTTTTCTTTCCGTTGACCGATGCTTCAGGTTCGTTATACCCTTTTACAAACACGATAATAACGGGTTCATCACCGCCGGGCATAGTTACCGTTACCCGTTTCAGGAGTAAGCCAGTACGATTGCTTTTTCGGAAACCCTTTTTCAGATGCTGATACAGTGCTGAGAGCCGGTATTTGTTACCTTTGTATTCATATAAAGTCTTGCTGTCTTTCAGCCGACAAATAACATGAAGCTCATGATGAATATTTCGCACGGCCTGTATGAATGAAGGCCATGCATACCAGCTGTCAAAAAGGACATATCCGGCCTCTAACCCGTGAGATACCGCGCGTTCAATCATTCTCAAGGCCAGATCAAGTTTCGTATTATGTATCGCTTCATGACTCATCTGCCCGCTGATGCTCCGGGAATCTCCGCTGTCAACAATGGGACTTTTTTCATGACGTCTGTTGCTGACCCGATACGAAAAATCCAAAGGATAATACCCATTGCCGGTAAAAAGGCCAAGGCTGACAACGCAAAATCCCAAAATTTTACGGCCTATACTATGATCATAAATATACGAAACATTTTCCATGAGTTTTCCACGTTTGGGAAACACTGTGTCATCAATGATAAAATATTTGTCTTCTATGGGCTCTTTGTTAAACTGCAGTTGGTTACTGATTTCCACGATGACCTTATACAACAACGATCGCCATCGGTATGCCCGGGTCTTAAATCTGTAAAAGGTATCTTTACCGGCAGCAGACCAGTGATGCCACTTTTTATTGGAAAAGCTATTGACCGTCTTTAGTCGTAAAAGCGGCAGAACAAATAAGACCAATAAAATATGAGAGGCCGGATAACCGTCTCTTTTTATGATGTTACTTTTGCAAAGCCATGTTTTTAATTTCAAAGAGCAAAAGGCACGGTCGATTTTGACATCGAAATTATTTTGGCCGTTTCGCAGGTAATTTTCAATTTCGCCTTTGAACTTTTTGCATTTTGTGGTAATCATTCTACTGGACTCCTTTTGTTGGTTTTGTATTTAATTTCAGCGAATTAAACATACCACAAAATGGAGTCCAATACTACTTTTAATACTACTAATTTCAGAAAATTATACCCCTAAATCCCGATTTTAGGGTGCGAAACTTGAGTTATATAGAAAACCTGGTCCTTTGGGCCAGGTTTTTTATTCTCCGGGGTTACCTAAAAATTATTCCTCCCTGAGCATTCAGCTCAGGGAGGATTTTTTTTACTGATCCCCTTCATCCACGATGGCAACAAGCCTTACCATGGAACCGTCTCCACCTTCCCACCTGATGGGAAAGCCTGAAATAGTGACACGCATGCCCGTGACCTGATCAAGATCGCCCCCTATATTCTCCCATCCCATAACGCCATTGCCCAGGAGAATTTTATGGCAGGGTTCCCAAAGGGGAAAGTCTTCCTTTACCTCGCGTCCGGTGGCCTCTTTATACTCTTCGCACACATCAGGGCGTAAAGGACCGGGTCCGTGGGGGCCGATGGCGGTTGCCAGGGGATGATCCAGCGCCTGCTGGTCAACACCAACCGCCTTAACCCCTTTTTCCACAAACCATTCACCGGCTTCTTTGTATAATCCCGGTGAATAGCAGAAATAGTCTGTGTTGTCCCCGAACTTGTGGTGCCAGCCTGAATTGATAAGGACAATGTCATCCTTTTCTATTTTCGGCCTGGCATTTTCAAGATCTTCGGGTGTGATCACCCCCCACTTTTCTTTGGGGATGGAAACAATAACACCTGTCCCATAGTATTTTTCCAGGGGAAGGTCGGCCGTGTACATGGGGCCTTCCAGCTTGTTTTCAGGGAGCACGTGAATGGGTGAATCCGCGTGGGTTGAGCAGTGCATGGGTGTGTGAAGCCATTGGGTCAGAACACCATTCGCTGCATGATAATGCATTCTTTCGATCTTTACTTCATCAAAATAGGGCCACAACGGAGAACCGTGCCCAAACGGCTGGCTTAAGTCAACTAGTTTTACCTTTCCCATTTTTTCCTCCTGTTTAGGGTGTTGTTGGTATGACCAATATTGAATATCGGATTAATCTTTATCTGATGCTTCCCGTTCCTTGATAAGTTCTTTTATCCGGGTCTCAAAAAACGGCGCTTCCTTGGCCATTCTTTCCCGCAGACCAGGGCCGATTTCCGTGTAATCCTTGCGATCCACAATAGCCCACACGGGGTGCGGTTCAGCCGGGGGGCATCCCCCGATGAAAATACCCTCTTTACGGTATTTTTTCAGGCAGTCACCATGCAGAATCAGTTTTTTGCCTTTTTCAATGCCTTTGGGAAGCTCCTTTTTACGGCCGACCAGGATGGTGACATCGGAATTTTTATCATATTCACCAAGGGACTTCAGTCTCTCAAGGGTCAGCTGGACCAGTCCAAGACAGCTGCTGCAGGCACCCTCTGTATCAATTTTATATTCCGGGTATTTTTCAAACCCTTCCAGGTAGGGAAGCCACAGCGGCTTGTAAACCTCTTCTATGGATCTTCCCTGAACATCGATAAGATCTTCATCAAAACTGCCAAGTCCCCTTTCCCGGGCAGGTTCAAAATAGGCCACCTTTTCAATATCAAGCCCTACCATCCGGCATACCGTGGCATCCAGGGCCACCGGGTCCTTTGAGGCCACCAGGCAGCCAAAATCACAGGGAACCGTGGAATGGGGGCCAAAGCCCTCTGCCGGGCGAATCAAATCGGCAATGGTGAGGTCGGCCCTTATCACAGACCACAGATCCATCATGGCGGCAGCAAGATCGGTCTGATGCATCTGGTAGTGCACCTTATCCTGAACAACCCCTTTAATGTTTTTAAGTGCACAGGTAAACACCATGCTGCAGTGGGATTTAAAAATCGGCAGGTTAAGGATATGCGTGGCTTCAAGTAAAAAACGGGGCAATTTGATCTGGGTTAAATCCGATCTGGCATCCCTGATG
>JAUXCK010000124.1 GCA_030618925.1 Desulfobacteraceae bacterium | reverse complement strand
TCGAAAATATGTGTTATTTTCATACCATACTTGGCCGCTGTTTTAATGTATTCTTGAGCACCCCCATTTTTAGGATCAACCACACAAGCAACCTTTTCCGCAGGACAACCAACAAGATAAGACATAGAGCCATTTTCATCCATAAAGATTTTCTTAAAATACATTATGCTTCCTCCTCAATGATAAATTATGATTTCCGATGGGTCGCACGACATGGTTTCAAGCCCAAACATTTACAAACCCGTTCAACATTGAGAATTTGATAATACAAAAAGTGAGCCAACATTTTGATACCATTCAATTTTTAATGAAAATAGTAGTTTTATCTTATAATTTTAGTCAGTTATAGATATCGCTCAAATTTAAGAATTTGGCGGACAATACCCATATTGAAAAAAAATCCTGGGAGGTAGGACATGTGTCCACTGGGACAGGACATATATTTACATAAGGGTGAAGGAGGGGTACTTGAGGGTGCGATTAAAAATGCTGGCTTACTCAGGCCGTGACCTGGCATATATGTCTCTATGCTTTTTAAAGTTGTTCAGACTCTTTTTCACCAAACTATCCCGGCAGACAATCTGATAGGTCCGTTTTGGGTACAGATCATAACGGCCTTCTTTATCCAGGAAATGATAGCCCTGCTTGCTTGCTGCAATGACCTGGCACGGTTCAAACTCTGCCCTGGAGTTTAGCTGGATAAGACCGATGTCGACGCCTTCGATGAAACTTATATTTGACTCGGCTGTTTCTATTTTAGATTTAAACGTTTTCACATCCATTGCCATAATTCCTTAAGTTGAAAAATTTAATTTGCGAAATTCGCCATTGATATGCGACCTGACAGCCAACGTCCTCCGGCATTTTTTATGGGGTTTCTGGTTTCAGGGCCTCGCCCGGGAGCGACCGCACGCCAGGGATTGGCGGGTTTGCCCTGAAATGACGGCGCTATTGAATAGCGACACCTTCTTTTTCGGCGATGGGTTGTTGAACTTTAACGAAGCGGATTTTCTTAGCCGGCAGCCTCTTGCAGAGGCTGTTGTGCGGGTCGAGGGGGCGTACACGGCCGCAATCACGATTAACCGTTAATCTTCCTTCTTAATTTATCTGAACACCTGAACACGACAACCCGCCTTTTATCCAGCGTCAAATCTTCACCGGTTGCAGGATTTCGGCCTTTCCGTTCTTTTTTTTCCTTAACGCAGAGTTTGCCAAAACCTGAGATCAGGATATCCTCACCCGATTCAAGGTTTTTTTTTAAGATTTCCAATATGGTTTCAACCAGTTTTGCTGACTGCCTTCTTTGAAAACCAAGCTGGTTTTGCACTGCGTCTACAATATGTGATTTTGTTAGCGTCATCCAGGGTCTCCTCTGAATATAATTAAATTTTAAAAGGGAATTTGATTGGCAGGCGGCAAGGCGTTTATTTGCCCGTCCGGTTTAGAATCAACATAATTGTACTATTAAATATTCAGATTGTCAAATAAAAATAATCATATATGGTTCATGTCGTGAGCCTGCAAATAAGCCGGACCAAGCCCGGCATAACGTTAGAGGACTATCTGCGATACCGTCAGAATGGGGAGGCGGCAATTTTTTTTGAAAAAAATGATTTTTTTACTTGACTCTATGTTTTTCTTTTGGTATTTAAATTGTGCGACTTGCATAAAAAAATCGCGAGAACGAGAAGAAGTCTGCGAACTACCCTGTGATATTCAATAGAACAAACACAGGACTCCAAAGAAATTATTCCCGGTAATATTACCCAACAAAAAAATCGTCGTACACATTAAGTGATCTGTGGATCGCGTCAAACGATTAACGCTATTTGACGTTACACAGGACATTTTTTAACCCCAACACATGGAGGAAAAGATTATGGGTTCTAACGCATGTTCAGAATGTGGCTATCAGGTATTAGCGTACGAGAATGCTTGTCCCCTATGCGGCAACAGCCTGGAGAAGACCAATTACGAGAGTGGTGGCTTTCAGGAACCCGCCGATGATTTAGATTTTAGCGGGGATAAATTTTTTGATGAGTATTATTAAATCATCACCCCTGAAGGTTCCCTGAATACTCTGAAAGATCTAAAACTTTCCCAAATAAAATTGTAGCAGCCATGTGGCTCCCAACGCACCCGGCCCTGTTTTTTCTTAAACCACATCGGGATGCTGTCGTGAAGTCGGCAGTGAGATGCGGGTTCAAACTTCAAAAAACAGCCGGCCCCTGTGCAGAGAGTGCAGAGGGGCCGGGAAGTCAAAGGATCAATTCAACAGGTCCGCTTAGGCAAGCAAGGGTCCCATGTACTTAAACACATCGGAACCGCTGTTCGCCGGCTCTGCGTTATCCAGGCTGTCGATTTTCGTAAAATTATCTCTGATTTCTTCTACGGCAATATCCCTTTCAGTGTCACCGAGGCATGCGCCAGGGGCACAAACGATGGCTGAACGGCCATACCACCCGGCACCCATGACATAGGTTTTTCCACTCTCCTGGTTGTCTTCCGAGCACAGGTAAACAACCAGAGGGACATTAAACTGGGCTTTCATTTTCTTGCCCATTTCCTCGGGGATCACATCCTCGGTCATCCGGGTCCATGCGGTGGGTGCAATGGTGTTGATTTTAACATTGTATTTGGCCATTTCAAGTTTCAGTGTATTCATGATACCGACCAGGCCCATTTTGGCAGCGCCGTAGTTGGTCTGCCCGAAATTGCCGTAAAGGCCGGAAGTTGAAGACGTAAAAACAATTCTCCCGTAATTATTCTCTTTCATGACTTTGGCTGCCGGCTGGGTCACGCAGAAAGCGCCTTTAAGATGAACGCCGATCACTGCATCCCATTCTGCTTCGGTCATTTTGAGAAAAGATTTGTCCCTTAAAATACCGGCGTTGTTGATAAGGATATCAACTTTGCCATAGGCGTCCACGGCAGTTTTAACGATGTTTACCCCACCTTCCATGGTCGCCACATTATCATAATTGGCAACTGCCTCGCCGCCGGCAGATTTAATCTCCTCGACCACAGCGTCTGCTGCAGATGCGCTGGCTCCGGAACCATCCCGTGTACCTCCCAAATCATTTACCACGACCTTTGCCCCTCTCCTGGCGAGCTCAAGGGCATATTCTTTGCCGATACCGGCGCCTGCACCGGTTACGATAGCCACTCTTCCATCAAATTTAATGTCTGACATAACCTCCTCCTTTCTGTTTAGAATATTCTGTTAAATCAATTTTTCGGGCAACATTTTTTATTTTTTCAGGTTTTCAATGACCGTGGCAACACCGAGACCGCCGCCGCAGCAGGATGAAAAAACACCATACCTGCCGCCTGTGCGGATTAAATGACGCATGGCAAACATACCAATCCTTGCGCCGGATGCCCCGTTTGGATGCCCAAATGCAATGGCGCCGCCCATGGGGTTCCATTTTTCCCGGTCAACTGTTTCCCCGGTCTGGTTCTCAACTTCTTTAATCACCGCCAGATTCTGAACGGCAAAGGCCTCATTGCATTCCATTACATCCATATCAGAAAGTTTCAGCCCGGCCCGTTTGATTGCCCTTGGCAATGCATATCCCGGCGCAATACCCATGATTCTGGGATCACAGCCATAATCATCTCCGCAAATCCATTTGGCCATGGGTTCATATCCGAACTCTTTGGCTTTTTCGGCCGTCATTAATAACACAAAGGCTGCCCCGTCATTCTGACCCGATGAATTTCCTGCTGTCACCGTACCGCCTGCTTTGAAGGCGGGGCCAAGTTTGGCCATTCCCTCAAGGGTTGAGCTCGGTCTGGGATGTTCATCGGTGCCAAAAATAACTTCAGGGGTTTTCCGGGTCGCAGGGATCGTCACCGGAATGATCTCTTCATCAAAATATCCGGCCTCCATGGCTGCCTTGGCCCGCATCTGACTGTTATATGCAAATTCGTCAGATGCCTCACGGGGGATATCATACTTGACCTGCAGGTTTTCAGCAGTCAACCCCATGCCGATACATTCTTCTTCAACAGGGGACAGCTTTGATGCAACCGGCATTGGCGGTGTCAGCTTGAACGGAGGGGTTGCCATGGAAAATTTTACGGTCATCTGACTGTATGATTCTATACCGCCGGCAATAACAATATCCGCCTGATCCGCCAGGATTTTCCAGGCGGCATGATTGATCGAATCGATTGCTGACCCGCACTGCATTTCCACATATGAAGCTGATGTTTCATAGGGAAGCCCGGCTGCGAGCATGGTATAACGGGCTGGATTCATGGCCCTGGAGCAACCTGCTGCTGACCCGAGGAACACACAATCAACATGCCCTTTTTCAGCGATTTTTGTTTTATCCAAAAGCCCCTTCATTGCAATTTCGCCAAGCTGTGATGCCGCAAAATCCCTGATTGTCCCACCCATGCGTCCAAAAGCCGTGCGCACACCATCTACAAATACGACTTCTCTTTCACTCATTTTCTCATTCCTTTTATTTCTGGAGCAGGCTGAAATGTTACAATAAAAATCATTTTATAAGCACAATAAAAAATTCTCCAATATGGTGCGTTGAACGACACGCCCATTGTGTCGCATTTGTTAATACTATTTTGGCAAATCTATATTCAATGCCGTGCTGCTGTCAAGCAAAAATCATTTATTGTTGACAGGTATTTATGAATGAAATATGGATTCACCTTATGCCCCGATACAGGGGGAAACAGCCGTCACCAGACTAGGGGGAAATGGCTTTGAAAGATGGAGGAATTGGGGATTTTAGCCGCCATTTCAAGTCAAATGGGTTATTATCATAAATTTTACCATAAGAAAGGAAACGTATTATGCCTGTTGAAGTGCTGCCATTAGAAAAGATAAAAGATCGAATCGGCAATGAGATCGGCTTGACCGATTGGTTTCAAATGGATCAGGACCGCATCGATAATTTCGCTGATTGTACTCTGGACCATCAGTGGATACATGTGGACAAGGAGGCCGCAGCCAAGGGGCCATTTGGAAAAACCATTGCTCACGGTTATTTAACCGTCTCTCTGCTATCCCACTTTTCTGAGGATATTGCATTGGTTCCCCAGGGAACAACGATGGCCATTAACTATGGAATGAACAAGCTTAGGCTCATTAACCCCATTCCATTTGATGCCAGAATCAGAGACCGGGTGACCCTCACGGCTGTGGACGAAAAATCAGGGGGGCGGATTCTTGTCACCATGACCCACACTGTTGAAATAGAGGGTGAGGAAAAGCCGGCCTGCGTCGCAGAAGTTCTGGGCATGTTTTTTACGCAATAATTCTGCAATCGTCACACCAGATATAAAAACGAATACTGAAAGTTGGTCTACATCCATGGAATTCAAGTACTGCCCGCTTTGCGGCACTGCCTTGCAGAAAAAAGTTTTAGACGGTACAAATCGGCGCTGCTGTTCTTCGTGCAACTGGATTCATTATCGTAATCCAACCGTAGGCGTAGCGGTAATTATTATTCAACAGGACAGGCTGCTCCTGGTTAAGCGGGTGGGATCTTACAATGGTATGTGGTGCATTCCCTGCGGGCATGTGGAATATAATGAAGAGATCCGATGGGCAGCCAAGAGGGAAATAGCGGAGGAAACAGGCCTGGATGTGGAAATAGGGCCTGTTTTTACGGTGCATTCCAACTTTCATGACCTGGAAAATCAAACCGTTGGGATATGGTTCTGGGGAAAGCAGATCGGCGGAAGGCTTCATGCAGGCTCTGATGCAGGCGAGGCTGGATTTTTTCCCTTAGATGCATTGCCGGATAAAATGGCATTCCCTACCGATCTTTTGGTTTGCGAGCAGATAAAGGCGTCTGTCAAATGACGCCATAAGCCCCATTTTCATTTTCCCTGCCATGGTGCGCCGGCAGGGGTTTCCCCCGAACAGACATGCTATTGTATTGACTTATAGCCCATATTGTAATTAACTGATGGTGGCCTGAGAAAAGGTCCATACGATACCCATCAACCCATTTGCCAGACAGGGCCATTAACATTTCTGACAACAGATGATGTCTTACGAAGTGAATCTTATGCCCCACATCGTTACCTGTGGAAAAACCGATATCGGGCTCAAACGCGGAAACAATGAAGACGCATTTTTAGATGATCCGGAGATAGGTGTATGCCTCGTTTCAGATGGAATGGGGGGTGCAGCAGCCGGGGAACTGGCCAGCCAGATCTTTGTTGAGACCGCTCTGGATATTTTTTTAAATTCCGGTGAAGTCACAGAAGAAGAGAACATGGAACGGGTCCGTAACGCATTTGTCAAGGCCAATGAAAAAATTCTCGCACATGTTAAAGAAAATCAGCATCATCGCGGAATGGGGTGCACGGGCGAACTCATTGTTTTTTCAAATGGCGGTTTTGTCATTGGACATATCGGAGACAGCCGAACCTATAGACTTAGAAACGGCAGGCTCAAACAGCTCACCCATGATCATTCTCTGGTTCAAACCCAGCTGGACAGGGGCCTGATTACCCATGCGGAAGCCAGGAGACATCCACACCGGAATATCATTCACAAGGCGCTCGGTATTGATGACCATTTGTACCCGGATATTTTGAGCGGAAGCACCTGCAACGGGGATTTGTTTCTTCTTTGCTCAGACGGTCTGACAGACATGATTGAGGATGAACCCATTTTGGGAATTCTCACCTCAGGGATTACCCTGTCCCGGAAAGCGGACAACCTTATTGAGGCGGCTCTGGAAGCCGGGGGAAAGGATAATGTTACCGTTCTTCTATCTGAAGTGATATGAACCGGATTTAGGATATGAAATACCTGTCAGTCACATTTTTTCTGGTTTGGATTCATGTTTCTGTTTTGGCAGAAGCCGGCATATCTGAAAAAAGTTTTCCTTTGCCCATAACAGAAATGCAGACCGTGGTGTTGGACTGGATAACGGATTCCGGATTTGAAGTACAACGGATAGATGAGGAAAAGGGGCGGATAACAATAACGGCCCAAGAGAAAAATAAGCTCTGGCAGGTCCTTCTCAGCTCCCGTTCTCCATTAGTGACCAAACTCAGGATGAACTCCCGGGGTGGCGATCAGGCGAACCAGTCCCGGCTGAAAAATTTATCACAACATGTTTCAGCCTACCTTGAATCCCCCGGGGAAGATATAAACAGCTATTATCAGAAGATTCCAAAGCAGATCATATCCCGGATGGAGTCGGTTGTGTGTATCAGGGACAATACCGGTGACGGGGGGTTCCAGGTGTCCGGGTTTTTGATTGATCCCGCGGGCCTTATTATCTGCACGGCCCACAATTTGTCAAAGGGAAAACCATTGACGATTGTTTTTTACAGGGGGCAGGAGCACAAGGGACGTATTGTTAAGATCGATTATAAATTTGATTTGGCCCTTATCCGTGTTGAGACGCGGTCAGACAGGTTTGTTTCACTTTCGGCTGGGCGAAATTTTCTGGAATTAGGTGAGCTGCTTTTTTCGGTAGGGTGCCCCGGAAACCTCAGAGGGACCGTTTTTTCAGGCGTCATCAACAGCCC
>JAUXCK010000240.1 GCA_030618925.1 Desulfobacteraceae bacterium | reverse complement strand
GCTCGGCATCACCGGCGGCTGCCTGTCCCACGGTGTATTGCATTCTGATCACATGCTGGATTTCAGACCCGTAGTTGGATGGTCTCCAGGGTATAAAACGCCGATTGAGGGCCTTTACCTCTGCAGCTGTGCATGCCATCCCGGATCAGGCGTAACAGCCGTACCGGGTTATAACTGTGCCAATGAGGTGTTAAAAAATTATTAATTCTGGCTGTAAGTTGCCATTGAATCATGCTAATGGGTCCCCAAAGGCCCCACTAGGAGGCTGTCCGAGAATAGCAATTTTGTTCAAAATCGAGGAATGACCGAAAAAATTACCACAGGCATATGGCTGATATTCCGAGGATAATTTTTTCGGTCATGACAAAGAGTTTGGACAAAAGGGCATTCTTGGACAGTCTCCTAGGCTTCCTAAGCCGGGAACCAAATATACCAAGTCGGTGCACAGTTACACACTTGACGAATATATGTAAAAAATTAATCGATTTGGAATATTCATTCATTATAAATTATACACATCAGACAATTGAATGTATTTTAGTGTTGATATCCACCCGGCGACAAGCTAAACTTCAAAAAAGAGTCCTGGCCCGCGATTTATGCCACGAATGCGCAAAAGTTGTTTCGAAGTATCATACATATTACCACGTAGAGAACATAGAATTTTGGAGGTAATGCATGTCCCACAATGCAAACAATAAATCAAAAAATACCAAGTCCGAATTTCAACACCTCAATTTACAGCAAATGGCACTCCTAAGCCTTGCCTTGTTTTTGATGCTCTTTTCTTTCGCAGAGACTGCCCATGCACAGCAAAATCGGGCTATAAAACAGGACCTGTTTTCTGTCAGCTTTTCCACTGAACAACAGGGATGGGCATGCGGCCGCTGGGGCAGTGTTTTGCATACTGATGATGGCGGGAAGAACTGGGATCTGCAGGACAGCAGCACGGATTACGCCCTGAGCTCCATCTGCTTCAGTGACCCTCAAAACGGTTGGGCCGTGGGAGAAAATGGGACGATCATCCATACGGGGGATGGCGGACGGTGCTGGGAGAGACAGAAATGCCCTGTGGACTATTTTTTGATGGGGGTTTGTTTTGTGACTGACCGGAAAGGCTGGGCTGTTTCCGAATGGACGACCATTTTATACACCGAGGACGGGGGTGAAAACTGGCAGGTTCAATTCACGGGCGAGGACTATTGTTTAAACAGCGTTTCTTTCTGCGATCCCCAAAACGGTTGGGCTGCAGGTGAATACGGTTACATCTATCACACATCAGACGGGGGGCGTACCTGGGAGCACCAGGCCGGCGCCTTCGCCTTTTCAGAAGAGGCATTTGAATTGGTGGGTGAGAACACCTTGTTCGACGTGTATGCCGTTGACCCGAACAGGGCATGGGCAGTGGGCATTGACGGCCATATTACCAGGACTTTGGACGGAGGCACGACCTGGGAGAAAGTAGAAAGTGGCGTAAAAATGGCTCAACTTTTCGGAATTTGTTCCGACAGCCAGGGAAGCACCATCCTCATTGGTGGGAAAGGCCTTTTGATAACAAGTTCGGACGCGGGTAAGCGCTTCAGTGTCCCTGAGATTACCCCCCCGGTGACATATGGCTGGCTTTACAGGATTGCCCCGAGGGGCTCAAATGGATTTGTGGCAGTGGGGAAAGATGGCTGGATATACCTTAGCGACAAGAAAGGCATATCCTGGCACCGGTCAAGTGCCGGTATGTAAGTTTTTTGTTTCGATCATTTGAGCCTTCGAATTTATTAATTCAGGCATAGCATCAGGTTCCAACCAAAGGACCATATTTTCTATGCCCAAGAAAAAGAGAGGGCTATACGTAATGCCTGTTGTTAAAGATAAAATGGATAAAATTTGCGCGGTTATTGTTCGTCATCGAATCAAGGTCTTCCTGGTTGTCCTGACAGCGGCGATCTTGTTTTCTTCCGGTGCCTTAAGAATAAAATCTGAAGTGGTTTTATACGAGCTGTTCCCTTATGACCATCCATATCTGAAGCTGTATGCAAAATTTGCCCGGATTTTCGGTGCCGGCGCATCCAATGCCGTCATTGCCGTGAAGGTAAAAGAGGGCGATATCTTCAATAAGGAGACTCTGACCAAGATCAGTGAAATGACGCGTGAAGTAGAGCTTTTAGATGAGGTCTATCGTATCCTGACCGTATCCATGGCAAGTCTCTCGGTGAAAGTGGTGAAAAACAAACCCATGGGTGAGATTGGTCTTGAGTCTTTGATGTTTCCTGCGGTGCCGGCGACCAAAGAGGCGCTGGAGGATTTAAAGCTGAACATCTTTTCTTCCCCATCTTTACATGGAAAGCTTGTGTCTGAAGACGGCACCGCGGCTATGATTATCACCATGTTCAAAGAGGACATATCTTACGAAAAGGCATTTGAGCTTTTGCGTGATCTTCATGCCCGGTATTCGGACGAAAACCACTCCGTTCACATCATAGGCTTTCCCATGCACATGGGATGGATCTACAGTTACAAAAATCAGATGTACGTGGTGTTTGCTCTAAGTGTGGTTTTCATGGTCATCATCCTGTATGCCATTTTCAGGAACCTTGTGGGAATGATCGCCCCCATGGCCCTTGCCATTATCTGTACCGGAATGGGGCTTGGTTTTGTGGGCTGGATCGGGCTCAATTTCAATCCCCTCCTTTTTGTGCTCGCCTTTCTTGTGTGTGCGCGGATGGTGAGCAATGCCGTCCAGATTACGCACCGGTATATTGAGGAATACCGGTTAAGCCTGGACCGTGAAGATGCTGCGTTCAAGACCATGCGGGCCATGTGGATGCCCAATGCTGCCGCAGTTGCTACGGATGCGGCAGGGTTTCTGGTGCTCATCCTGGCCAAGATTGCCCTGATGCAGATGATTGCCATTATGATGAGCTTCTGGATGCTCACCATTGTGATTTCCGGCATGCTGGTGCCGATCATATGCAGTTTTCTGCCCCTGAAAGTCGTTAAAATAGATGTCAAAGAAAAACGTGGGACCGGGGTTTTGGCCCGTGCAATCGAGGCCGTGGCCAATTTCTCCTTGGGTAAAGGCAAATACGTTGTAGGCTTCATCGTGGGAATCCTGGTGGTGGTCGGTGTATCGCAGATCACCCGATTGAAGGTGGGGGACCCTTCGCCCGGCTCATCCATACTCTGGCCCGACCATCCCTATAACCTGGACCAGGGATTGATCAACAGGATGTTCAAGGCATCTGCGGATAATTTTGTTATGTATTATGAAGGGACTCCTGATTCGGCATACGACCCGGAAGTGCTGAAGACATTTGAGAAGTTTGACATTTACATGGCTGAAACCCTGCCTGATATCTACAGATCTTCCAGTTCCATTATAGACAGGGCAAAGGCGACAAACTGCACGTATTACGAAGGCAATCAGCTCATGTATGCCCTGCCGCGCGACGAACAATCCCTGGTGCGTCTGCTGGGATCAGTAGACAGGGGGGGGCTCAGCTCGGCACGGCGGTTTATGGACGTGCCAAAACCGGCTCGACGTGCCCAGATCACCTTGTTTTTTGCGGACCACGCCTCGGATAACATGCTGCGCGTCAGAAAGGCGGCCTACGATTTTTTCAAGGAAAATCCCATGAAGACGGAACACGGAGAATTTCTGCTGGCCGGTGGAGGAATCGGACTTCAGATCGCGCTTAATGAGGAGATGAAAAACTCCCATGCACAAATGGACCTGGCGGTCTTGGTGACCATTTTTATCATGTGCTCCTTAGCGTTTCGCTCCTTTGTGGCCGGTGCCATGCTGGCCGTTCCCCTGATTCTGTCCAACCTGATGGCCTTCGCGTATATGGCCTTTGCAAATATAGGGCTTTCCGTCAACACACTTCCGTGTTCTGCAGTGGGTGTAGGTGTTGGGGTGGATTTTGCCATTTATCTCTACAGCCGGTGTATCGAGGAATTTCCCAACCATTCAGGGTATAAGGATACCATTATAACAGCCGTTAAAACCGCCGGAAGCGGAATCGTTCTTACCGGCATCACGCTCATTCTTCCGGTACTTGCCTGGTATTTTATCTCTGCGCTTAAATTCCAGGCCCAGATGGGCTTCTTTCTCGCCATGCTGCTGTTTATTAATATGATCGCTGCATTAACCCTGCATCCGTTACTCATATTGATTGTAAAACCCAAGTTTATGAAGAAACGTGCTGCTGCCCGGCAGACGGCGGTAAACGGACAAACGGCTTCTGAAGCGGTTAATCCCGCGGCGTAATAGAGCCCGTGCTAAACGAGACAAATGGCACTATTGGTTCATTGATAACAATAGTATATCTTTTTTGCCGAACTTTTAGATGTTAGAAAAACAGGAGATTCAGCATGGCTGATTACGATGCGATTATTGTTGGCGCGGGCCATAACGGCCTTGCCGCCGCCGCCGTTCTCGCCAAAGAGGGATTGAAAGTACTGGTCCTGGAAAAGCAGAGATATGTAGGCGGCATGGCAGGCACGACCGAATATTTCAAGGGTTTCAAACACAATGTCGGCGCCTGGGCCCTGATGGTGAGCACCCGGTCGATCAACAGGGCGCTGGAGCTGGAAGAACACGGTTTTGAGGTGATCGATCCGCCGATCTCATTCTGTACATTCGGGGAACCGGGCGATACCCCCTATATTTACTACAACGACCCGGCCAGATTGGAAAAACACCTGCGGGAGGACCATGGCGATGATGCGGCCCAGGCCCTGGAAGGTCTTTACGACATCTCACGTACATTCGGCATGGCAATCGGCGGCCTGCGTTTCAAACTGCCCAAGTCCCTGGGTGCAGTGATCGATGGCATGCCGAGCCTCAAGGATCGTGACGTGATGAGGAGGTGTCTCTTCGGCAGTGCCGTAGATCTAATTCGTGAATTTTTCCCTGATCGGACAAAACACAAGAGCATCCAGGCTTCCCTGGCCGCCATGGCCGTGGATGGGACCGGTGTGGGGCCGTATTCCGCCGGCACCGCCTTTTCCCTCGGCCTCCATCTTGCGCCCATGGCTTTCGGTGTGCATTTCCAGTTGGTGAAGGGCGGGATGGGCGGATTTTCCGAGGCCATCAGGAAATCGATTGAGGAAAAGGGCGGGGAGGTAAAGCTTCTTACCCCGGTCAAAAGAGTCATGGTGGAAAATGGCAAAGCCATCGGGGTAGAGCTCAAGAGCGGCGAAAAGATCAGCGCCCGGGTTGTCCTTTCCAACCTT
>JAUXCK010000016.1 GCA_030618925.1 Desulfobacteraceae bacterium | reverse complement strand
CCTCCGACTTCACAACCCGTGCAATCATGGATGGAGTGTAAAAAATGACCGGCCCGATAAGACACCCACTCGAGGCAAGACCGTCTGTGAGAATGGAGGATGCTTTGGGGCAGTCCGAGACCTTTCTGGAATTTCAGGAAAATCTGTCCCGGGTGGCGCCCGTCAACAGGCCTGTGCTGATTCTGGGTGAAAGGGGTACTGGAAAAGAACTGGCTGCATCCAGGCTTCACTTTCTGTCCAATAGATGGCAGGGCCCCCTGGTGGCCTTGAACTGTTCGGCCCTCACCCCGTCTCTGATCGAGACAGAATTGTTCGGGTATGAAAAAGGGGCGTTTACCGGCGCAGGACAGCGGCGGACAGGAAGGTTTGAGACCGCAAACCGCGGCACCCTTTTTCTGGACGAAATCGGCACCATCCCCATGGAGGTCCAGGAAAAAATTCTGCGGGTGGTGGAATACGGTACATTTGAACGGGTGGGAAGTTCAGAAAGCATTGAGGTGGACGCCAGGATCGTGGCTGCCACCAACGCGGATCTGCCGGTACTGGCAGCAGAGGGGAGGTTCAAGCAGGACCTGCTGGACAGGCTTTCTTTTGAAGTATTGGTTCTGCCGCCCTTAAGGGAGCGAAAAGAGGATATTCTGCTGCTGGCAAACCATTTTGCCGCACGAATGGCATTTGAATTGGGGCAGAAAGAGATTCCGGGCTTTGATGACAGCGCCATCGCTGCCCTTGAAACATATGCCTGGCCCGGGAATGTGCGGGAGCTGAAAAACGTGGTGGAGCGGGCGGTCTATAAATCAGACGCCATGGTCATTTCAGACATCGCCTTTGATCCCTTTCATTCTCCGTACACAATCAAATCGCTGCCCGAAAGGGCGACACCTGCCGGGCCTCAAAAAAAGGTGCCAAATGATTTGATGAGCATGCCGCTCACCGAAGCGGTCTGGGAACTGAAACTTCGTTTTCTGGAAAAGGCCCTCAAGGATGCGAAATTCAACCAGAAAAAAGCGGCTCGCATCCTTGGCATGACCTACCACCAGTTCCGGGGGTTGTACCGGAAATACAAGGAGGAAAAATCAGGTTAGCCCTTTTGCCTTCGAAGTGTATCCAGACACGCCACACAAACAAACAGTTTCAGGGATAATCCCGGATTCCTTCGCGGCGGGACGCCGCTCCCACAGAATTCATTCAATGTTGGAATCTCGAGGAGGGATAGGAAGGATTTGAAATTCCCCCTTGAAAGGGGGGATATTATTTTGAGAGAAACTCTTTCAGAATCTGGGTGTAAAGGCCGGGTTTGTTGAGATAGGGAAAATGCCCGACAGCATGAAGCGTCTTTACCTCTGCATCAGGATAGGTTTGCTTCAGCATCTCCCTTAAGGATTTCTCCACCAGGGGATCATTGTCGGCTTCGATGATCAGCACAGGGATGCCAAGGCTTTTGTTATCTGCCGGCGAGAACCCATCGATCACGCAATGGAACCTTGCCACAAACTGGGCCTTGCTCATCATGCCATAGGATTGTTCAAGCATATAGGCCCTGACCAGCTCTGAATGCCCTGCAGCCGGATAAATGTTTTTTTCCGTGCTTTGCCGCAGTACACGAAACACCACCCATTCGGGCAAAAACGGGAGAACTTTTCCAATCCCCTTATTTTTCTCGGCGATGATATCGTTTGGCGGAAAGGTATTGGCAAAAACCGCCTTCTTAATGTTATCCGGATAGGTGGCAACCATATACTGGGTCAGGTATCCGCCCAGGGAACTGCCGACGATATTTACCTTCCCGATCTTCTCCTCTTCCAGAATTTTTACCAGTCCGTGCCCCATCTCCGCCAGGCTGTCCAGGGGCGGGTAGGAGACGGAGACGATCTTGTACTTGTCTTTGAGCATCAGAATCTGCTGCCACCAGATGTCATACGCCCCTGTCATGCCGTGAAGGAAAAGAATGGCTTCCGCCCCTTCCCCGACTGCGACATAATTCCAGACAGCCCCGTCAACCAGAAGTTCTTTTAGCTGAACTTCTTCACGGAATTTTGTGAGGGAGTCAATTGTATCTTTGTCACCCTTCTCATAAATCTCATGGAATGAAGGCGTGGGAATTGGAAAATTGTAGACGACGACAACCGCAATAATCAAAATCAAGAGAATGATAATTATTTTTGCTGGCATGGTTTTTTCCTTTATGGGTTACCCCCCCACCCCCCTTAAAAGGGAAGTCATGGCCTACTCCATAAACTTTGACACATCCACACCCCCCATCTGGGCAAGGGCGATGCTGCCCGGGCTGATGGGCCTGGGGTCGGTCATGACATTGATGCAGCAGGTAGCACCTGACGCAAATGCGTCTTCCAGGGCCGGCCGGATGTCATCCGGATCTTCTACCAGGTATCCCTTTCCGCCTATTACCTCCACCATCTTGTGATAATCCACCATGCCGATATCCGATCCCTCGCTGATAAAGCGGCCGAGCTTGACCTCCATGGCGTGCCGGATCATTCCCCACTGCTTGTCATTGCAGATCACCACCACCACGGGAAGTTTTTTCCGGATGCAGGTTTCAAATTCCATGAAATTAAATCCAATGGATCCGTCACCGGTCACCAGGCACACCCGCTTGTCCGGGTACATGAGCTTTGCGGCCTGGGCATAGGGAAGCCCCACACCGAGACAGCCGAAAAGGCCTGAATCCAGATAATGGCCGGACTGCCGGATGGTTCGCGTCATGGACATCCACACCTGGGTGTCCCCGCCGTCGCCCACCACAATATCATCTTCCCTGTCCAGGAAGTTGTTGACCTCTGCGCAGATCCGCATGTGATGGGCGGGCGCTTCCGAGCTCTCCCAGGTCAACCCGGCCATCTCCTTCTGTTCCTTATCCTTTTCCCTGAGAAAATCGATCCAGGGCTGAAATTTCTGCTTCAGGGCGTCCGATCTGCCCCTTTCGTCAATCATGCGGTTTGCTTCTGATAAAAATGCCTTGATGTCGCTGACAATGCCCAAATCAATGGACTGGTTCCTGCCAATCTCCTCCTGGTTGATATCCACCTGGACAATTGTGGCGTCTGGATTGAATATATCGCCGAATGCATAATAGAGGCTGATGCGATTTCCCAAAAGCACCACGAGATCGGTGACCGCCAGCGCGTCAAAGGCTGCACCAGGCCTGATCAGTGTAGATGATTCAAAACACAGGGGATGGGTGTCCGAGATCACGCCCCGGCCCTGTGAACTCGTAAACCCGGGCCCGCCGATTTTCTCGATAAATTCCGTAAATTCCTTTTCAGCACCCGAATAGTAGGCACCGCTTCCGGCGATGAACACGGGTTTCTCCGCCTTTTCCACCAGATCCATGAGTTGTCCGACCTTTTCCAGATCCACCGTACGGGCTTCCACCCGGGTGTGAATTTTTTTGATGGCCTCCTCTTCCACGCTGCCGTTCCACACGTCAATGGGAATCTCCAGGTAAACCGGGCCGGGGCAGCCGCTGCCGGCGATGCGATACGCCATGTCAATATATTCCGGTATCCGTTCGGTCTTGTAACAGCACAGGGCCTTTTTGACCAGGGGTTCGATGACCGGAAGCTGCCGCATGTCCTGGAGGTCCAGCTTTTCATTTGAATTGAGCCCCACCACCCCCGATATGAGCACCAGGGGTATATTGGCAAGTTTTACGTTTGCGATTGCGGTCAGGGCGTTTCCAAACCCGGGTCCTGCGGTGACCAGAGCCGTACCGGGCTTCCGTGTCATGCGGGCCCAGGCTTCCGCCATGAAAACCGCAGCCTGCTCATGACGGGTCACAAACATCTCTATGGGGGAATTTTCCGCATGGTCATACACCGGGAATATGTGCCCGCCGGATACGCTGAATATTTTGTCCACGCCCTTTTTCAGCAGGGCTTCCACCGTCATTTGTCCACCGTGAATCATGCCCATCAGGTTCCTCCTGAATGTCCCCTTTAGTGTTGATGCTACACTTAAATTCAACCAATCTAACCAATCAAACCAATTTTAAAACTCTTCCCCGATCTTAAGCATCACCTTGACTGCTTTTCCCGTATGGATGCGGTCTGCGTAGATCCGGGGCAGTTCATCCAAAGAAATAAGATCTGTAATGAGCGGCCGGGCATTCAGCTTCCCTTCAGCCATCCAGTCCAGCACCTGGATGTTCTCCTCATGGGTGTTGGAATAAGATGCGGTTAAAAGGGTTTCCTTAAAGGTCATGGCAATGGGTGTGATGGTGATGGGTTTAAACATCACGCTCACAATACAGACGGTCCCGCCCCGTGCTGAGAAATCAATGCCTGCCTGCACATTATCCACTACGCCGGAGCACTCGAACACGGTTTCAAAACCAATACCGTCGGTGCCTTTAAACACATGCAGTCCCAGGTTCTCCGTAAAGGGATCCACCACGGTGTCTGCACCAAACAAAAGGGCAAGCTCCCGCTTCTGCTCAACCGGTTCTGACACGGTGATGGGGCCAAATCCTTCAAGTTTTAAGAGCCTGACGAGGGCCAGGCCGATGGGCCCGGCACCCATGACAAGTATGGCGCCCTCTTTTTTCCCGGCACATTTAATCCCGTGCAGGGATGCAGCAAAGGCCTCCACCAGGGCAGCATTCCGGGAATCCACACCCCCAGGCACCGGGATCAGCATCTGGGGAAAAACGATTATGTATTCTGCAAAGGCGCCCGGAAGATCCTGCATGCCGATGAGGCGCCGGTTGACCTGGCAAAAATAGGGTTTGCCCATGAGGCAGTCCCTGCATTTTCCGCAGAATGTGGGACGGACAATAACCCGAAGGCCTTCCTGGACCCCTTCCACATCTTTGCCTGTCTCAACCACGGTCCCGCTCACCTCATGGCCGAGAATGGTCCCATCCGGGACATCCCTGCTTTCAATAATCGAGTGATCTGATCCGCAAAAGCCTGTGTTGGCCACCTGCACCAGCACCTGGTCAGGCCCTGGTTCAGGCATGGGCACATCCTCGGTCACAAGCCCCTTGTCTGCATAGAAGACCGCAGCTTTCATTTGAAATTCCCCCAGTTAAAATCGGGCTAAAATTTAGGTGTAAGCCACAGCTTGGCCACCTTCATGAATACGAGTGTGGCCACAAAAATCCCTGCAAACACCAGAATCGTCATGCCCACGCTCCAGCCCCACCACAGGGGCGCGTTCACCAGGATCCCGCTGCCCAAAACAACCGGCACCATAAACAGGCTCATCACCCCGATCTCGATGGCGGCCGGGGTCTTGAACTCCGGATCAGCAATCCTGAGAAGCAGAAGGCCGGAGGACACCGTGCCGGTCACAGCCCCGTAAATACCGACCATCCTTTCGATATTATAGCCCCAGAGCCTTCTCCCGAAATAGATGACGAAGGCTGTCGTCAGAATACCGTTTACCAGAGACATGAGAGCAATGGGAACAATGAATTTCCACACCACCAGTAGTTTGATGCCCATGATGGTGGCGACGATTAAAAAATCCACAGACCACCCTGTAATCCGCCGCTGAAGGCCCGGGTTGATCATGTATTCGACACCCAGTTTTCTCATGGCCATCCGGACCAAAAAGGCAATGGTCAGCCCAAAGAAAAAGAAGAACCCCCACAGCATCTTTGCCACATCCGGGGCAAACGTGCCGATGAGTTTGCCCAGGTACAGGGTAAAAAAGTAGGTCAGCACATACACCAGCCCGATGAGCGCGGCATGAAACGCAAGAGTATCGATATTTGACGAATGGGTGGTCAGCTCACCGGCCGGCTCCTTCTTTTGGTCGGCTGAGAAGATACCCTTTATAAACTCCTGGGGAAGCGTAACAGACCCGAGTGACGAGTACCCTTTCCGGATGCCCCAGTTGGCAAGGGGCACGCCTACAAAGAATGAGAATAAAAATCCAACAGCAGCAAATGTCAGCCCTATGGTGGCTCCGTGTTCAAACCCCATACTCTCCCACACCTTGCCGAAGGACAATGCCTGGCCCGGCCCCTCCTCGAATCCCAAGGGTACCAGAAATCCAAAGGTGGGAAACAGCTCCATGCCGACAAGGCCGAGCAGGATGACGAGTCCCCCGCTCAGAACTGCCTGCATTGCAAACGACGCGCACTGGACAGAGGCCATCCACAACGCGCCCCTGAAATAATCTTTTCCTTTGGCCGCCTTTTCCTTGGGTTCGTCACTTCGGGACAAACCGACGGAAATGAATGAAATATTAAAAAAATGATATGCGAAAAACTCAAACTCCGTGCCCGTAAACTTGATGATGCCCACATTTTCAAGCACCAGGCCCAGCACGCCGCCGATCAGGCAGCTTGGAATAAGATAGTTCTGAAGGAATTTTACCTTGGCCCTGAAAAAAATTCCGATCAGAAGCATGATTGCCAGACTGCCGAATGCCAGAAATGAATCGAACTCAAACGGAATATCCATAATAACCCCTCCTCCAGAAACTGTTAAACAACAGTGGACAGAAAACCGAAAAAAGGCCGGTTCACATACGTCTCCACACATATAAAAACGGACAAGCCGGAGTAGAACAATGGTTCAGAATGAATGACTGCCCGGCTATAGTTCCATTGTCTGACCACCGCACACATTGATCGCCTGGCCGGTAATATAAGAAGATGCGTCAGATGCCAGAAAGGCGGCAAGAGATGCCACGTCTTCGGGCCCACCCAGATATCCCATGGGCACCCGGGTGGCCAGCTCCTTTTCCTGTGCGTCAAAGGTTGACCCAAATACTTCCGCCTCAAGATTGATCCGCATTTCCTGCATGTCGGTCATGATCAGGCCCGGGCAGATGGCATTGGCCCGGATCTCTTCCCCGGCCAGTTCCAGTGCCATCACCTTTGTGAGCATGATGACCCCCGCCTTGGACACGGCATAGGCCCCGTTCCAGAGGGGCGGCACCTTGCCGGCCCGGGAGGACAGGTTGATGATGCTTCCCTTTTGGCCTGCCATGAAAGGAAACACGGCCCTTGACATTCTAAACACCCCGTGAAGGTTGATGTCAATGGTTTTCATCCAGAGGGATTCATCATAATTTTTCACCTCATTGGGCACGCCCAGGGCAGCACCTGCATTGTTTACAAGAATATTGATCTGCCCGAACCTGGATCCGGCTGTCTCCATCGCCCGGCTGATGGACCCGGGATCGGTCACATCCAGGTCCACGGCAAGGGCATCTGTACCAAACCTGTCTGCCAGGTCCTGTGCCATCGCCTCCATTTCAGATATGGCACCGGGTGTGGTATCGCCTTCTTCCCCGGCAAGGTCTGAGATCACAATATTGGCGCCGCTCTCCGCCAGCTTCTCGGCAATGGCAAACCCGATGCCGGTCCGCCTTCCGGAACCGGTCACCAGCGCTGTCTTCCCCTCAAGGTCCGTGTACATCTTTTATCCCTGTCCTATTCGATCAGCCACTCCAGGTTCAGATCCACCAGTTTGCCATTTGTGGGTTTGCCGTCCTTGTCCCAGCCTGACAGCTCATAATACAGGTCTATTGCCGTTTGAAACTCTTCAGGGTCTATACGTTGCCCCTTTAAGGGCCCACCCGGCATTTTTTCATGCCAGCGGCGGATGACCCGGTCTTGTTTTGCACCAAATCCTTCCCGATGATTAAACACCCTGGCCATGACGTTCGATCGTTCAGAGACCTTCATGATTTCAAACAGACTGGTGTCCCACCCTGTAATGGCCTCAACCGCCTCCACCAGCCGTGAGAAGGTCATGGCGTGAATCGGAACCGAACAGAAGTTGCAGATGCCGTAACAATTGTTTATTCCCCAGGCCTTCTGCCCCAGAGCAAAATACCTGATCTTGTCATAGTCGATCAGAAGGGGATTCACCGGTTCCAAAATGCCCAGGGGCCGCAGGTTGACAATACTCTTGGAAAATGCGGTATCATGGGGCGTTTCAATGTGATCCCCGCCGGTGGCGGAAAGGGCGTACCCCAGGCCCATACCTGTTTTTCCGCGGCCGTCATGAGCAGGCAGCTCACTGCCCTTGATGTGAAACGCGAAATTTTCCGACCCCTTTCCGATATGTTCTGCTGCCTGTTTGACCCCTTTGGAAAGTATCCTGCCCAGCCCCTTTGTGCAAGCGATTTCCCCCACAAGCCACAGCATGGCATCTGCATCCCCGAAATTGAGTGACCGTCCGCCCGTGTCCCGGGTGGTGAGAATTCCTTCTTCAAAGCATTCCATGGCAAAAGCGATCACGCATCCGGTGGAAATGGTGTCCAACCCCATGAGATTGCAGATCTGATTTCCCCTGGCAATGGCCGGCAGGTTGTCTATTTTCAAGAGAGATCCAAGGGTGGCAAGGGTTTCGTATTCCGGGCCGCCAAAGCGTTTATCAAGGGGATATTGTTCATCATCTAAAGAGACCCGGCGCTTGCACTTCACCGAGCAAGCGTAACAGGTGCCCCTTGCGTGAAAAATGGTCTTATGATAGGCATCGGCGCTGATCTTGTCCACCCCTTCGAACACCCCATCCCGAAAATTCCGGGTCGGGAGGATGCCGATGTCATTTAAAACCTTGACAAGCCCGGACGTTCCCACCTTGCTCAGTCCCACATTGGGTGGATGGGTCTTGATCCGCCGGTTGTGCCACCTGCTGATCTCCTTTACCTTTTCCGGGTCTGAAAAGGTCATTTTCCTTGTACCGCGCACGGCCAAAGCCTTGAGATTCTTTGACCCCATGACCGCACCCATACCTGAACGACCGTTAAAATGCTCCAGCTCGTTCTGTACATTGGCAAACAAAACCATCTGTTCACCTGCCGGACCAATGGAGGCCACCCGGATCTTTTTGTCTCCCAGAGCGGTGCGGATCTGTTCCTGGGCCACCCAGTTGTCTTTTCCCCAGATGTTCCCGGCATCCCGGATCTCCACCTCCCCGTCATGAATCCAGAGATATACCGGTTTCGGGGCACGGCCCTTGATGACAACACCATCAAATCCGGTAAATTTCAATTCAGGCCCCCAGTATCCGCCAGCTTCTGCCTCACCGAACCCGTTTGTGAGGGGTGACTTGGCAGCCACCGTAAACCGGCTGAATCCGGACAGAGGCGCTCCAGTCAACACGCTGCAGGCAAATACCAGGACGTTTTCTTCTGACAGGGGATCAGTCCCGGGTGTAAGCATCTTCAACAGATAATAAGAGGCAAGAGACGACCCCCCCACATAGGTCCGGTAGAAAACTTCACCCGGTTCCTCGACCTCCCACTGGCTCCGGCTCAAATCCACATGCAGAATCTTTCCATTATACCCAAAAGGCATATTCCCTTTCCTTTTGCGCCCGGACAGGACCGGGCATTTCCGAACGGCTTAAGCGCTCCTGTATAGTTTTGTTAAAATAAACTCCTCATGCCCCAGGACTTCCTGGGCAGTGATCCGGCCGTTGCAAGTTCGGACCAGCATGTCGAGCAGGTTTCCCCCTGACTGATCCAGGGTCATTTCTCCCTTAAGAATGGCCGAGCAGTCATAATCGATGTGTTCGGACATGGTCTCCACGGTAAGGGGATTGGCCGACAGCTTGATGACCGGCTCAATGGGATTTCCGATGATGTTTCCCTGGCCGGTGGGGAAAAAATGGGCCACAAACCCGGCGGCTGCCCACAGGGTCACGGCCTCGCCGGCAGCTGAGGAGGTGTCCATGAACCAGAGCCCGGGTCCGTCCGGTGCTTCGGCCGGTTTAAGGACACCTATATATTTGGATGTTCTGCCGATCTTCTGCAGGTTGCCGTAGGCCTTCTCTTCGATGGTGGTGAGTCCGCCCCGTATATTTCCCTTTGTGGGCTGGGAACCGGACAAATCGTCGGTTTTATTATCATTGATAAAAGTGTTGTATTCGTTAAAGGTCTCCATGAACGCGTCACCCGCTTCGGTCGTTGCCGCCCTATTCCGGCAAACTTCTTCAGCGCCGGTGATTTCCGAGGTTTCACCAAAGGAGCAGACAGCGCCCATGTCCACGAGTTTGTCGATGGCGTTTCCCACAGTGGGGTTTGAGGCCAGACCCGAAGTAGTATCTGACTCACCGCATTTTACAGACACCCAGATGTCTGAAAGGTCACATGCTTCCCGGCTGAGCTCAGATGCCCATTGTACATATTCCATGGCTTTCCAGCTGGCCTTTGCAATGGTGCCGATATCGCCGGTCCGCTCGATGGAAAATCCGGTGACCGGCTTGCCGGTTTCTGCAATGCCGTCCACAATGATATTGGTCCACTCCGGCTCGATGCCGATGACCACCACAGCCGCCACATTTGGATTGGCACCCGTGCCGATCATGGTTCGGAAAAACAGCCTGAGGTCTTCCCCGAACTGAAGTCTTCCGTAGGCATGGGGGATCGCCTTGCACCCCTTGATATTATTGGCCACTGCTTCACAGGCTGCATTGGAAAGATCGTCCAGGGGAAGGATCACCACGTGATTACGAATTCCCACACGGCCATTCTCACGGCGATAGGCCATCACTTTTGTGTCCCTCATATTACCACCTCCTGGTCTTGAGATTGTGAATGTGTACGTGTTCACCTGTTTTGATACCGGCAACGACTTTTCCGATATCATGGCCGTATTTTATGACACCGCCATCAACCGGGTGATCTTTCAATGCCACCTTGTGCCCCAGCGGGATATCATCCAGGGATTTCACTTTCACCTTGTCCTGGGTATCCATGTAAAGACCTTCTGCGGTCTCACCTGCCTGGATGTCTACAGTGGCCACACCCACGGTGTCGGTTTTCTCATGAACTAAAAACTGAATCATGTTCCTCTCCTGATTTAAAAGCCTGTGAAATGTCCAATTCCTCAAGTGTTTGCCTGAGCACTTCAGCCCACTCGTCTATCTGCTCTTTGCGCATGGTAAAAGGCGGTGCCATCATGATATGCTTTCCATTATTTCCCGAGCATCCATAACACAGGTCACCCTTAAAAATCCATTGTATCAACACTTTCAAGATCACGTGCCAGGTCGCTGGTTGAAAAGGTGCACACCATGCGCATGGCGCCCTCTCCAACGTTCCGGATCAAGTGCTCCTTACCCCTTGGAATAAAAATTGCGTCCCAGGTTTTGATGGGAAATACCTCGTCCCCTATTTTTATATCTCCCTTTCCGGACAGGATGAGGATGATCTCATCGCTCTCCGTGTGGATGTGTCCGGGGTATGTTGTCTGACCCGGCAGCACATCCGTGATCCGCAGGGAGAGTTCATTAGACCCGGTATTCCCCTCATTAAATACATCCCTGATCTCCCTGCCGGTAATTTTTCCTGCCGGCACGTCGTTGACATTGATCACATATTCCATCATATCTCACCCTTTGCCCTCAGTCCTTCATCCTTTTCGGTTTTAAAAAATCTGAGCGTCCGAAGTCAGGATCCGACCAGTCATAAAACCCCTTTCCGGTCTTCATGCCGAGATTTCCTTGATCCACCATATCTTTTAACTCTTTGGGGGGAGTGAAGTAGTCATCCCCGGTTTCCTCATAGTAAAGATTCTGAACCTTGTAAACAATATCCAGGCCGATAAAATCCATGATGCCAAATGGACCCAGGGGCATGCCCGAGAACAGCATCCATGCCCGGTCAACATCTTTATACTCCGCAACCCCTTCTGCCCAGACTTTGAGCGCCTCTCTCCTTGCCGCGTGCCATACGCGATTAAACACAAATCCGATGGACTCCTTTTTACAGACAAGCGGCAAACATTCCAAACGCTTAACCCATGCCGACACCCGGGCGATGGTTTTTTCGCTGGTTTTGCTTCCCCGCATGAGTTCCACATAGTAAAGACGGTCAATGGGCGGTGAAAAGTGGATGTTGAGGACCCTTTCTTTGTGTTCTACCCCCTCCTCGATTTGTGAAACAGGAATGGAGGAACTGTTGGTGCCGATAAGGACATGGGAAAGCGTCATTTGATCGAGCCGGGCAAAAACTTCTTTTTTAATATCCACCTCTTCCAGCACTGCCTCGATAATCAAATCCGCATCTTGGACGGCAGCAGACATGTCCTCATAATAAGACACCCTGGCGGCCGCCTGAGCCGGATCCCCCTCAACCACCTTGAGGTCGACTTTTGCCTGGATTGACTTTTCAACCGTTTCCCTGCACATGACCAATGCGTCCGGGTTTATGTCAAAAACAAAAACATTGCAGCCGAAAACCGCCGAGCGCGATGCGATTTCTGCGCCCATAAACCCGGCACCGATGATGCAGACGTTATCTATTTGCTTGCTCACCGTCCACCTCCACTTGTATTATTTTTCGACCCTTGGAATAAAAAAAGGCGGCAGGTTCACGAATGTCACACTGCTGTCCTGCCCCAGTTCCCGCTTTGCCTGACGGATTGCCAGTTCAACCGATCCAAAGGGGATCCATTCCAGTTTCTCTGCAACAGTATTATTTGTACACCCCCCCACAAACACTTTTGACAGGTATTTCTTAGGCGTACTGATCGTGCAGTAGGCCTGGACCGGGTGGACACCGTGAAATCCGTATCCGAACCGGTATTTGTGGATAAACTCCGGCCGATGGGCGTAATCTTCCGCAAAAAGGTCATAGAGTTCATCCGCATCTCGCGTCCGTTCAAACCCTTCATTCCAGAATTCCACATATGACGGGTGGTGAATGGGATCACACTGGTCAACACATGGATTGGCCAGAATGAGAATGCCACCTTCCCGGACAACCGGATGGCCTTCATAAACAGAAAATAAGTATCCCAGCCCCATCCGGGCAAGCAGAATCGGATTAATATAAGTGCCCATGGAATAGGGCATAAAATCAGGAAGCCCGAACACCAGAATGTCGGCCTGGCCTTTGACATCTATATATTTGGTGGCACCCAGGTATTCGATTGTTTTCTTGTGAACTTCCTCCACATCACCGGCTGCCACCCAGCACATATCAGCTGGAAGCTGGTTGTTTACGCAGGTCTCGATCTGAAAAACCTTGTTCTTCCCCTGTGTCTTCATGTAGTCGGCAAAATACCGCCCCATCTCCCGGATGCGCGCATGAAGCAATGATCGTTTCGGCTCCATACATGACACCCCATCCTCATCCCAGTAAATTTCGTTGTTGTGAATATGACGAATGGTTTTATAGGTGCCGAGCCCGATCATGGTTGATTTCCACCCGCCATTAAACGGGACCCAGTTGATATTCACATAAATGGTGAGGTCTGAGTTTACCAGGCGACTGTTCACCTCCACATCATAACCGTTTTCCGTCAGGCCGAGATGTACCAGGTGTTCCTTATCTTCTGCATCATGATTAATAATCTGCGCCAGGCTGAATTCTTTCATGATTCTCGGTCCGAGAAAAGAGGCAATCTCCGTTCTTTTCCATTTCCGGTGCAGCCCGATGGCACAGACCAGCACAATGTCTTTCTTTTGAACCCCCGCGGCATAAAGCTCATCAATAACAGCTTCAACCACCCACCTGCGGTTGTCGATATTCGGCGCCATGGGCGGTACGGGAACAGCCATGTCATCAAAGGCAATCATGACTTTTGAACCCTTTTTGATAAGTTCTTTCAGGGGCTTGTGGTCAATGGGAGTACGAATGGCCTCAAGAATGGACTGCTTCGGATCCTTCAGCACATCATCATGAACCGGCGCGTTCAGAATTCTGGTGTCCTCCGGAAAGTCTACCTCAATAAAATCATTGCCACATAAAATGGCCTGTAAAATCGTCATGGCGCCTCCTTTAAGCGTCTCTTTTCATTCCGGCAAGCACATCCGTGACACCCTGCCGGAGGTCAATACGGGGTGTGTACCCCAGCTCTGACTGATACTTATCCGTCATATAGTGATACTGCCTTCCGATGACCCGCACAGAGTACCGGGTGAAAGGCGGTTCTGTCTTCCGGACAAAAGAGATGAACTCAAGAACACCCGCCATGATCAGCGCCAGCCTGTAAGGCAGGTGCCTCTCAGGGGCAGGCATATCCAAAGCAGATGCAATCATAGCCAGAAACTCCTTCCATGTGGGATTTTCCGGGTTTGTCAAATTGTATACCTGGCCTTTTGACCCGTCATCACTTAGAATTTGAGCAATAAAATCCGCCACGTCAGCAACATGGATCAGGTCTACTGTGTTATTCCCCTTTCCTACGATTCTGGCTCTGCCGCTTTTGATGTTTTCAATGATTTTTGGCAAAAAGAGGCGGTCCCCTGGCCCATAGATCACCGTGGGCCTGACCATGGTCAGGTCCAGCTCTCCCTTTTCAGACAAACCGGTCAGAATCATCTCTGCATCAATTTTAGTGTCTCCATAGGGGTCACCGATTTTTTTCATGGGAAACGACTCTGAAATGGAAACATCCGGGACTCTTCCATACACGGATACGGAGCTGAAGTGGATGAACCGCCTGATTCCGGATGCCCCCGCTTCTGCCGCTACATTACGGGTGCCGTCGCGGTTAATTTTCAGGCAGTTTTCCATTGTCTGACCGTACCCCACCGCACCCGCCAGGTGAAGGATACCATTGCTTCCATCCATCACGCCTTTCAGCGTCCCGGGCAGGGTAATATCTCCACGTACGATTGATACATCAATACCGGCTAAAAGGGTTTCTGATTCTTCGGGCAGCAGCAGGGCCGTTATGCTGTGGCCGTCTTTAAGCAACCGCTCTGCAATATGCTTTCCAATGAATCCCGTGGCGCCTGTCATGAATATCTTCATATGATGGCCTCTGCCTGCGATCAGGTATCCAGTATCTAAGTAAACCCACCGCCCGTGCCTCCCGGGCCGGGCAATGCTGGATTCAGGTGGGTCAAAACAGTCAGCAATTCCCGATTTTCACACTTTCGAACCGATGGGTATCGAAAATGGCTACTCCTGACGGGATTTTCGGGTAAGGCGCTCGTATTCCATATCGATTATTTTCTGAAGCGCATCTTTGCGAACCCTTAGCCGGTACCGCTTGTTATTGATATATATTGTCGGCGTGGAGGACACGCCATAGCTTTTTCCTGCTTCAATCTGACTCACCAACATCTCTAAAATTTCCTGATCTGTTATACATTTTTCAAACAGCAGGGGCGACAGACCTGATTTTTCGGCAATGTTCAGCATTGTGCGCATATTCGGTTTTTTGGGTTTCATGGCAAAAACCAGTCTCTGATAGGCTTCAAAGCCATCTTGT
>JAUXCK010000338.1 GCA_030618925.1 Desulfobacteraceae bacterium | reverse complement strand
TCAGTGTGGGAATCGCATTAAAGACAAGGATATGATCAAAAAATGACGGTAAGCCTAAACCATAAATATTGACGGCAAAAAGGATAACAGCCAAAATACTCTGGCGGGTCAGCAGGGCATCATATTTGTGAAAAAATTGTGACGGGGGGGTCCTTGCGATTTGCCTTTCTAACCGGCGAAACCCAAAAAAGGTGATGCCCGTGAAGACAATGAAAAGACTGAAAAAAATACCAATGGTTTCAACACCTGTAAAGCTTGCTTTTTCGGCCGGCGGGTAGGTGCTGTAGATTAAGAGAACAATAATGAAATAGAAAACATTGCCAAACATTGTATACCGTGACTCAATTCGTTTCCATCTGTTGCGGGTCCTTTTCCGCATTCACGAAACAGAGGCTGTCAAATGCCCAAACAGATTCCCCAAATAGATTCATGAATGGCCCGATGACCTGGGCGGTGTTCCTTGTGATCCGGGCCCGGAATTTTTAAAATATCTTTCTTTTTCACTATAAACACACCCGCAGTACTGCTGGCGATACATGCCAAGGCGTTTTGACGCCTGCACACCTTCTTTCCATCCCTTTCGGAAATCATGGTAATAGAAACCAATGCCAATGGCTTTTCCGATGGCCTCGCCAATTGATCTGATCAGATCATGTTTTTGAAATTTGCTGTATAAAAGGGTTGTTGAAAAACAATCGAATTTTCCACGCTTGGCGATGAGGGCCGTTGCCCTGAGTCTCTCATGATAACAGATGCGGCATCTTTCTTCTTCCCTGAAAACAATATTTCGAAGAAACCCTTCCAGGTCATAGCCGTCCTGAAAGATCATTTTCAGATCAATCTGCCCGGCATATGATTCCAAGGTTTCCTGGCGTTTAAGGCACTCGGTAAAGGGATGAATATTATGCCTGAAAAAATACCCCATTACATCAAACCCCTCGTTTCGGAGTACGTCTACCGGGTGTATGGCGCAAGGGGCGCAACAGGTATGAAGAAGAAGTCTCATTGTCTCTGCCCAAAAATCGCGGTGCCAATCCGGACCAGGGTGGCACCTTCCCTGATGGCGACCTCAAAATCACCTGTCATCCCCATGGAGAGCTCACTCATGTCCACATGTGATATATTCTCCTGGATCACCCGGTCTCGAAGCGCCCGAAGCGTCCTGAAATACGGGGCCACACGATCCGGTTCATTATACAGGGGCGGGACGGTCATCAAGCCTTTGATGCGGACGTGACCAAGGGTGCTGATGCTTTTCACCAAATCCACTGTGTCATCCGGAGAAATGCCTGATTTTGAGGGTTCCAGCCCTGTGTTCACCTGTATGAGGACATCCTGAATTTTATTTATTTTTTTTGCCTGTTTATCCAACGCCAGGCCAAGCTTGATTGAATCTACCGTGTGAATTAAATCAAAAAGCGTGACCGCATACCTGGCCTTATTCGTCTGCAAATGACCGACGAAATGCCATGATGCCGGGGTTGCGGAAAGGTCTATAATTTTTTTCCTGGCCTCCTGGATATAATTTTCCCCAAAAATCTTAAGCCCGCAATCCATGGCCTCTTTAACCATGCGGGCCGATTTTGTTTTGCTCACTGCTACAAGTCGAATCAATTCGGGATCCCGATCACAGGCCATGGCTGCGGTCTTGATGCGATCCTGAATTGTCTTGACCTTTATTTTCATGATTTTTCATCCTGCCTTTCATCTGAACCCACAGATGCTTTTATCCTGAGGATACCTTCCCTGGTGAGATGCTCAATAACTTCACAAACCGGGAGCCCCACAACATTTGTGTATGAACCGTTGATCTGCTTGACGAGAAAAGTACCCAGCCCCTGAATGGCATATGCCCCTGCCTTGTCAAAAGGTTCCTTTGTATGGATATACCATTCAATTTCCTCATCCGTCAGTTGTTTAAACAGAACCGCGGTCTTGACGACCTCCGAGAACATCCTGTTTTTAGCCCTGCACTGAATCGCATACCCGGTCAGCACGTGATGGGTCTGACCATTGAGACGTTTCAGCATGGTACGGGCCTCACGTCTTGACCCTGGCTTACCGAGGATCGTGTTATCGATCAGAACAATGGTGTCTGCACCAATAACCCAGCTCTCGGGGTATTGTTTTGAAATGTCAGCTGCTTTTGCCTCAGCCAGTACACTCACATAGTTTTCAGGATCGGACACGGCAATCTCATCCTCATCTATAGCGCTTGGCTTGACGGAAAACCGCAGCCCGGCCTGTTCGAGCAGGGTGCGCCGCCTCGGTGATTTGGAGGCCAGTATCAGATCAGGGGGTTTTCCAAAATATTGCATGGCAAACCATTACCAGATGCCGCATGGTTTGACAAGAATCAAGCATGAAAATAATTGGGAATTCTGCCGACAGGACAAACAGAGGAACTTCTGGAAGGCCGGTCCCGCCGAAGCGGGACCCGGGTTAGAATTTAATCATCGTCCTGCAGGGTGATGATCAAATCAGAAGCGGAATAACCAAAAACCGACAATGTATTCCGGGCAAGTTTGACCGTATCATTGGGGCTCAAGTTTACTTCCACATAAATTCCGGCGTGCTGAACTCTTGAAGGGTTTCGCAGGTCACTGCTGTTGTTTGAGAAATAAGGGCGTTTTGAATCTGACGCCCACAGGACTTTATCAAAATCCTCTTGATGGATACCCACCAGAAGGTTGCAAAGGATGGTCGTCATCTCATCCCATGAGCCCACATCATGGGTTTGATCTTTAAATGAAAAAGAGGATATGATTGTTCCATTGTAATTGCTTACAGCCTTTTTTTGTTTTTGCTTCAAAGGGGCGGGTTTATCAGGAGGTGCTGCTTCTTTGGATGCCGGCTTTGGCTTTGCTCTGTCTGAAGACTTCTTTCGGGCTTCAGGTGCTTCCTGAGTCAAAAAAAGCTCTTTTTGCTCTGTTAAAAACGTATTTATCGTTTTTTTATCCGGCTGAAAGTCACACAGGTTTTCCGTCGTCTCCTGGATTAAGCGAATAAGCTGTTCATCGGGTCCTGAAAGAATTTCGATCCATGCCTTTGGAATCATCTCTGTGGCAATTTTTTTCTTTTTTAGTGAATAATAAGATTTTGCACTTTTAAGCGCCGCGCCGCTTTCCATATTGCCCTTGTCCAAAAACTCTTCAAGTTTGAGCGCAGCATCCTCTGATTCCTGCTGAATCAAATCCAGGGAAAAAACTTTTTTCTGCCCCGCGCTGTCTTCCACTGATGACAGGTAGCCCCACCAGACAACACCGTTGGTCAAAATTGATACCCCCACGCCCTCCTGAAAGGCAAAATCGAGGAACTCGTCTTGATGGTTATCTAAATCCTCACCCGTGGTTGCGACCGAAATAAAAACCTTATTTTTGCGATCGAGGCGCAGCGCGTAATCCACCACACCTGAGCCGGCTGAATAATCAGGTACAATTTCCTCAACATCAAAAATATCCCAGCCGAGCAGGGAGAGCAGCCTCATCACAACCGCCTGTTTTATTGACGTTTCATCAAACGAGTTGATTTTGGTATTTGATTTAATACTTTTGACAAATGAAACGATTTCTTTTTTCATTTTCCCCTCCGAATAAACTATTTTCACGATACCAATTTGATGATGCCAATTTTAATGATACCAATTTTAATGTTAATTGATAAACGCTTTGGAACCGCGCGCTTTAATTTTATATCATGGATGAAATGAGGATCATTGCATCGATGATATAGATTTTTTTGATGGAATTTTCGAAACTAAAGAATTGCGAATTTTGAAGTAATAGTATTATATAATGAATATTTAAAAGTGTCAATCCATGGAAGCAAATGCCGGAAACAAATGCCACCTCCCATCCCACTTGAATAC
>JAUXCK010000110.1 GCA_030618925.1 Desulfobacteraceae bacterium | reverse complement strand
GGAACTTTGCGCCTTTAACAATCTATGCAAAGACAAATATATCCGCCTGGATAAGGACTGGGATTTCAACAACAGCCCGCTCCTGACCACTGAATTTATGGAATACCTGACGGACATTGCCGGAACGTCGGGTTTAGACCCTTCACTCATTCACTGGAGTGGTGCCACGCGAATTGAAAAAGAGGACACCCACCCGGAAAATGAAGATCAGGGGCCGCATCTGGCAACAGATGCCGCCCGCCATTAAACCGCCATGGAGGCCTTTATGACTGAAATGAAGACGTCACTTTCACCAAAAGATATCGAGGCATTTGAACCTGCGGAAAAAGTCGGTCTGGTCGCATCCATCAACCCTCAGGGGCTGCCGCACATTTCTCTCATTACCTCTATTCAGGGAAACTCCCCCACACAAGTCACTCTGGGCGAGTTCTGTAAGGGAAAAAGCAAGGAATATATCCAGAAAAATTCTGATATCGGGTTTTTAATTATGACGCTGGATAAAAAAATGTGGCGGGGAAAGGCCAGGTGGACGCATCTGAAAAAAGAGGGGCCTGAATTTGAGAAATACAATGACATTCCCATGTTCCGGTATAATACGTATTTCGGCATCAATACAGTTCACTATCTTGACCTCATCGAAATATCCCATGGTCAGGCACTGCCCATGTTTCAAATCGCGCTGGCAGCCATCCTCACCAAAATTGCCAAATCCGGTGCTAAAACCCATCATCAGGGTCGCATTCTCAAGCCATTTGCCGAAAAAATTTTCAACGGGCTTGATTCCCTGAAATTTATTTCCTATATCGCCGAAGACGGTTTCCCGGTTATATTCCCGGTCATCCAATGCCAGGCCGCAGACAGCAGGCGGCTTTCTTTTTCTTCCTTTGCCTATAAAGATGACCTGTATGCAATCCCAAAAAATGCGCCGGTTGCGGTGTTTAGCATGACCATGGGCATGGAAGATGTGCTGATAAGAGGGCGGTTCAATGGATTCAAAAGGGTTCGTTTTCTGGAAATGGGGTCCATTGATATCGATTGGGTGTATAACTCCATGCCCCCCTGCCACGGTCAGATTTACCCCGAACTGGAACTAACGCCGGTGGTTAACTTTTAGGCGCTTCCCTGATTTTGGGAAAAGGCATGGTGAAACCACTGTGATCCAGGCAAACAAAGGGTATTGAACAGCCTGCTGGAATTTCCCCCACACCTTCCGGGAGTGTCACAATGGCCTGGGTTCGGGCCATGGAAACCAGGCGGCTCTTCATCTTCATGGGCCTGAGCACGATGTCAGATCCTTCTTGAATCATCCTGCACTGAATGAATTGTGTCCATTCTTTTTGTCCCTTGATGTCATTTTCAAGTCGCCCCGAAAGCTGAAGGTAAGGGAATCGGTCCCCCCCTGCCATTTTTAATATGGCCGGCAGGGCAATCATCAAAAAGGCGATTTCATTCGATGTGGGGCCGCCTGGAAGACAAAATACGGGCTTTCCCCTGAATACCGCCAGTCCCACCGCTTTTCCGGGTCCCATTCTAACCCTGTGAAATACAATGTCCGCCCCCAGTCCGGTTAACACCTTGATGATTAAGTCCCAATCCCCCTTCCAGGTGCCGCCGGAAGTGATGAGAACATCTGAAGTCAATGACAGTTCATTCACCTTATGTGAGATTTCCCCATGCCTGTCTCCGGCCTGTTTTATGTCTGTTTCCATGCCAAACGATGACAGCCAGGCATTCTGAAGCGCCGCATTGCTGGCAAAAAGCTTCCCGCTTTCCATGCGGCTCCCCGGGAGAAGGACTTCACTTCCGGTCGCCAGGAGACCCACCGCCGGCCTGCGGAAAACACATGTCCGGGAAACTCCGCCGGCAACCAGCAGGCTGATGACAGGGGGTGTCAGTTGATGACCGGCCTTTATCAGCATCTCCCCCTTCCTGACATCTGATCCTTGCAGCAGAATATTTCTTCCCTTTTCGGCGCCCTTCCCGGCATGGATATAATCCTGACCTGTTTTTGCGAATTCTTCAGCCAGAACGGCATCGGCCCCTGCCGGGACAGGCGCACCGGTCAGGACCCTGATGGTCTTTCCAGACATCACGCGCTTTTGGGCCTCATCGCCTGCCGCAATGCGGCCTGTTACATCGAGTCTCACCGGGGCATCGGGTGCCGCTTCGGACAGATCCGAAGAGATAACGGCGTACCCATCCTTTAACGATGCATCCACAGAAGGGGAATCCACCCCGGCATAAATATCTTCAGCCGCAATCCTCCCGGAAGCGGTCATAATTGAAACGGTCTCGCTCCCCAGCACATTGACTTTCTGCATGCTTAGACCAGCGGCTTCATTAAATCCGATGTCATATTCTGTCACACGGTCCCCTTTCTAAAATTTCTTAATTTTATTTACATTTCCTTTTAAAATGGGGTATACCACAATTTACGATCTTTTTGTTCACAGGCAGGAATAAAAATATCAATGCTGCTGAAATTAGATAACATAAGTTTTAAATATCCCAATGCAGAAACACATGTTTTCGAGGGACTGTCCCATCACATAGATGAGCCGGGCTTCCACGCCCTGTTCGGCCCCTCAGGCGTTGGGAAAACCTCCTTTGCAAAAATTCTCTGCAACGAGATCAAGGCCTTCACCGGACAAATTCATACCGAAGATATTGAAACAATACTGTATTCCTATAATCTTGAACGACTTCCCGGCTGGTCGAATGTTGGCGATCATATTGCTAAAATCACCCCACCTTCTCACGTCGAAAAGAGCGAGGTCCTGGTGGAGTGCTTTGGCATTGAAAAATGTCTGAACCGTCGATTTGCAGAACTTTCACTGGGGCAGCAAAATCGCGTTAATCTGCTTCGCTATCTTCTCCAGGATTTTAATGTGCTGATTATGGATGAAAGCCTGGCCAATGTGGATGAGCTTACCCGGGAAAAAATTATTTTAAAAGTTAAAGAAATGTTTCCGGATATCATTTTCCTGTATATCTCTCACAACATTGTCGAAGTGTCGAAATTCTGCAGACAGATTCTGGTTTTCCGAAGCATACCAAAAAACCCGCAAACGCTTCTGGTAAAAGGTCAGGATTTGGCCATGGGACAGACGTTAACAAAGAAAGACCACGAGCTAACCATGCTGGAGATCATGAATGCTTCATAGACGTCTATATCAGTTTCTGATCATTTATTCCCTGGGTCTTTCGGGATTATTTCTGATTAAATATACCCTGAATCTTTCAAACTATGTCATTCCAGGCCCGGCAAACCTGTGGGCAACCTGCCGCGAGGTGTGGCTCCGATACTTTTTTGATACAGGCGACACGCTGGCAGTGGCCATTATCGGCCATATTACATCCACCTGCCTGGCAATTTTCGTGGGAATTGTCGGCCGGCAGGCCACCTGGGTGGGTTCCTTTGTAAAGGTGGCGGCTTACAATGTTCAGGCATATCCAATCGTGGCCCTTGCGCCTATTATCTTTATTCTTTTAGGGGACGGGTTCATCTCCAGGCTCCTGATTGCTGCCATGATTTGTTATTTCCCCATACTGCTTTCCGTGCTCGGTATAATGGCCGAACCTGTCGTTGATATTGAACACTTTTATCGAATTACCGGAAGGATGCGATGGCAGCTTGAAATAAAAATTCGCGCCTTTGAAAATATGAACAAACTCATCACCGTTATTGCAGGAAGTGCCACCCTGGCCATGGCCGGCACCATTGTTGCTGAATTTATTGCAGCCAATGCCGGAATCGGATACAGTATTCGTATTGCACTCTATCAGAGTGATCTTTCTAAAATTTTAATCGCACTTTTTCTAATAGGACTGTCCCTGTCTGTTTACCAGGGCCTGCTGGAGTTTTCCGGGTACCTTGCTAAAAAGAAGTGGGAAGTTCCGAAAGGAGGCATTGTCTAATGGCTAAAACAGCAAAAACGTATTGCGGTCTCGCCGGCCTTTGCGTCTTCATTTTAATCGTCTGCAGCAGCATTGCCATGGCTGCTGATCCTTCTGTTGAAGTCACCTACCGGTTGAAGTGGCTGTTCAATACCAGTGTGGTGGGAGACTTGTACGCAAAGGACTATGGGTTTTTTGACAAAGCCGGGCTATCGGTTACGATTAAGGAAGGCGGACCTGAACGGGATGCCATCAAAGAACTGGAACTCGGATATGCCCAGTTTGGGGTGGCATCGGCAGACCAGGTGATCCGGGCACGCTCCAAGGGGGCACCTGTTGTGGTTATCGCACAGCTGTTCCAGGTCAACCCCCTGCAGTGGATATACCGGGCGGACACGATGACCGTAAAAAATATTTCAGACTTGAAGGGGAGAACCGTCGGCATCACCTATGGCGGAAATGATGAGACCATCATGCGGACACTTCTTGCAAAAGAAAACATTACCGAACAGGACGTAAAACTGTTCAGCGTTCGATACGACTACACGCCTTTCTATCAGAAGAAAGTGGATATCTGGCCCGTCTACAGGAATTCCCAGGGAATCACGGTAGGAGATAAACTTCGTGCCGAAGGAGAAGAGATCGGCTTTTTGGATCCAGCCGGTTTTGGTGTAAAATTTGTTGCAAACTCGGTCGTTACCTCTGAGAAAATGTTAAAGGAGAGACCTGAAGTTGTAAAGGCATTTGTTACTGCCCTCATACAGGCGTGGGAAGCGTCCCTTTCTCCTGAAAATGAACAGAAGGCGTTAAAACTCCTCGAAAAATATGACAAGGACACGACAGCGGATGTGAGAAAACGGCAGCTTGCCCTCACGGCCGGCTTTGTTAAGCCGTCACCAGGGGTAAGAATCGGAACCATTGATCTATCGGCATGGAAACAAACCGAAGACATCATGCTCAAACTGAAACAGATACCCGAACCCGTAAAGGTGGAGAAGGCCATCAATTCGAGCATGATGGAAAAATCTAAATAGTGTCGGAACTTCTAAAAAGACTTTACAACATCGCGAGGGCCTTGGGTCCTGAAGGAAAAGTGGGTTCACCGGGCATGAATGATAAAAAACCGGATAATGATTTTCCCACCCGGATCATTGAAGACCTGGCCAATTTCAACCTAGCGCCGCCCGCATCCTTTGAAGCGGTTCGTCAGGCGCGGAATCTGGAATTTAAAAAATATCACCCGGATAAACATCACGGGGACCCGGAAAAAGCGGAAACGGCAAAGCAGATCATGCAGATTTATAATGCCTCGTATGAACGGCTGAAAGAATTTTATAAAACCAGATAATGCATTACAGGAGACCGCATGCCGACGATTGATTTAAGGTCTGACACCATTACCAAACCGACCCCGAACATGCGCGATGCCATGGCCAGGGCCGAAGTGGGAGACGATGTGTTTGAAGAGGACCCCACCGTCAAAAAGCTTGAAGAAATGGCCGCCGAACGCACGGGGAAAGAGGCGGGCCTTTTTGTTTCCAGCGGAACCATGGCCAACCTGGTCAGTATGCTGGCCCATTGCGGTCGGGGCGAGGAGATCATACTCGGGGACAAGTCTCATATCTTCTTTTACGAACAGGGTGGGACAGCCGCTCTTGGGGGCATCCATTCGAGAACGATTCAGAACCAGCCGGACGGCAGATTATTGATTGAAGATATCGAACTGGCCATTCGCTTTGACAATATCCACTTCCCGCAGACCCGTGCGGTGGTGCTGGAAAACACCCACAATAAATGTGGCGGGTTCCCCCTTTCCAGGGACTACTTGTCGGCCGTGGGTGAGGTGACCCGCCGTAACGGGCTCAAACTTCATGTGGATGGTGCCAGAATATTCAATGCGTCTATTGCCCTCGAGACATCTGTTTCGGAGCTTGCGGACAGCGCGGACTCTATCTCGTTCTGCCTGAGCAAAGGCCTGGCCGCACCTGTGGGATCCCTGGTATGCGGCAGCATTGAATTCATTGCCCAGGCCAGAAGGAACAGAAAATTGCTGGGCGGAGGGATGCGGCAGGCGGGGGTTCTTGCGGCCGCCGGCATCGTTGCCCTTAACGAAATGGTGGACCGTCTTGCCGACGATCATGACAATGCCCGAAAACTTGCGGAAGGGCTGGCCGATATAAAAGGGATTTCCCTTGACCCGGCCCGAATTAAAACAAACATTGTCTATTTTGATATAAAAGATACAGGCCTGCTGTCCATCGAATTGGCAGAAAAGCTGGAAGAACAGGGGGTCAGGGTCCTGCCCACCGATTTCCATCAACTCCGGGCCATCCCCACATATCATGTGTCCTCCGATGATATCGACCGGACCCTTGGTATTGTTGGCAGGGTGGTCGGTGCCTCGCCACACTAGTTAGTGTCCATCCACGAATCCCTTTTGGACACTTTACAGTTTCCAGTCTTTAATACCGCTTTCCTCAAGCTTTGCCGCAAGGTAAAACACGACCCAGGCGCCGCAGAGGCCGCAGTCAACATCATTTCCGTAACAGCAGAAGGGGGAGACAAATTCGTCCTGATCGAGATAGAGCGGAAGTACCAGTTCTTTTGAAGGGCAATCATCGGTAACTTGCCTGGCGTATTGGGAAAGCGTGAGTTCAAGGGTCCGATGATTGTTCCAGATAAAGGCAGGGTATTTTTCCTTTAACCGAATGGCCTCGCGCACTGCCTTGTCGCGACGATCCAGGGAGCCCCAGGTGAGTTCCGATTCGTCATTTGCCGTCGGTACATAAAATGAGAAGGTCATTCCCTCGATGCGTGTGGGGCGAAGCAATTCCACCAGTTCTGCCAGTCTGTCCTCATTTGTTCGGGTCACAACACATTGACACATCACGGTGGGGCCGAAATCCTCAGGAACCCTCGAGAGGGTCTTCATGACTTTTTTGTAGCAGTTTTTTCCGCGTATGGCATCGTTCACGTCCGGTGGCCCATCGAGTGAGATGACATAAATGCAGTTCGGCAGTTCGATCAAATCAAGGGTGCCATTGGTTGTGACAGTGTTTCTTTCAAAAAGCGTCGCGCCTTCCCGCAACACATCCGGTCGAAGAAGGGGTTCACCTCCCATCCAGAGCATGGTGGAAATGTTGTGTTTCTTCTGCAGCCCAGACAGCTTCCTGAGCATGGTCTCCGTGTCCATTTCTTTTTGGGGATCGTTCGGATTTTCTTCGCGAAATACAAAGCAGTGTTTGCATTGAAGCGTACACCGATTGGTGATGTTTACCATTGCAGCCGGATATTGACGGGGGGCTTGCATTTCTTCTTCCATGGTCATTTTCCTGTGTGCCGACGACTGCCTGAACGAAAACCAGGAAGTTTTCGTTCAGGCGTTAATGGTGTGCTTCCACAAATTCTTTTTGAGCACTTTACGGCTTATATGTCGCCTTTGCCTGGCTGAGGACCACATTCCCGCCCTGTGTTTCCATTTGGAAAAGCGCTTCACCGTCTCCTGTGATCCAGATTTTGGTGATCAGCTTGTCTTTCATCCATACCTGGTCCGCAAACCGGCCCTGCATGCTCTTGAAATTGTCGGGATTGTTATTGCAGAGAGTTTTCACCAATGCACGGCAGCCAAAACCAAAAGAGCACAACCCGTGGAGAAATGGCTTGTCAAATCCGCCCATTTTGGCAAAATCCGGATCAATATGAATGGGATTTCGATCACCGCTCAACCGGTAGATCGCGGCCTGCTGCGGGAGGGTAACATCTTCAACCACATGGTCCGGGTCACGGTCAGGGGGGGCATTGAGGCCTTTTGTGGAGGGTCCGCGCTCACCGCCGAACCCGCCGGCTTCCCGGATAAACAATGTCGCTTTATTGGTGAATATGGGTCCGTTTTCATCAGAAACCTCGCCTTCCAGGGCGATGACAGCCGCCTTGCCCTTGTCCCATACTTCAGTTATTTTCCCGACCCCCTTGGCTTTTGCATCCGGCGGAATCGGGCGATGCAGGACAGTTTCCTGCTCCCCGTGCAGGAGCATCACAAAATTAATCTCCACTTTCTCGACCACATCAAACATCAGTGCCATGCCCGGGCAAACGGCATATGTGGGGATGACTTTTGGACCTTTGGCCTCATACACGTACTCAAGCTCATCTTCGGGTTTTGCGCCTACGCCCAGCGCATAAAGCATGGTATCT
>JAUXCK010000035.1 GCA_030618925.1 Desulfobacteraceae bacterium | reverse complement strand
CCTCGGCATCTGTGTCTGTATAAAACCGGTTGACACATACCACTGGATTGATGCCGGCCTTCCGGATCGTTTTGATATGGTGAACCATATTGTCGAGGCCGTCTTCCACCAGTTTCAGGTTTTCTTTTGTGTATTCTTCGGGCATGGCCTTACCCGGTACGACTTTGGGCCCGCCACCATGCATTTTGAGTGCGCGGATCGTGCTTGTCAGAACAGACACGTGCGGTTTTAGTCCGCTGAAGCGGCATTTGACGTTCCAGAATTTTTCAAATCCGATATCTGCTGCAAAACCGCTTTCAGTGACATGATAGTCAAACAATTTCAATCCAACACGATCTGAAATGATCGAGGACTGACCCACGGCGATATTTGCAAATGGACCGGCGTGAACCATGCAGGGATTATATTCTGCCGTACACATTAACGTCGGGTTGATGGTGTTGCGCATAAAGGCTGTCATGGCACCGCCAACTTCCAGGTCACCGGTGGTCACCGGATTGCCGCTTTTGTCAAAAGCCAGGGTAATTTCATCCAGCCGTTTTCTCAAATCCGCCAGGTCTTTGATGACCGCGAGAATGGCCATACATTCCGATCCCACTGCAATACCGAACTTAGACTGCATGGTAAATCCGTCATAGCGGCCGCCCATCCCTATAACGATGTTGCGCAGAGACTGAGCGCAAAAGTCGATGATCCAGCCTAATTCTACACGGGTGGGGGCAACATCCATTCTCCGCATGTTGGTGAGTCTCTCCAGTTGCTCGTCATTATAATTCCGTTCGTGCTGCATTCTGGAGGTCAAGGCCACCATGGCCAGGTTGTGGGCATTCATGATGTCATTGATATCGCCTGTCAACCCCAGTGAGAACTCTGTCATGGGGATCAAAAGAGAATTGCCGCCGCCGGCCGCAGTCCCTTTGACATTCATCGTCGGACCACCGGAGGGCTGCCTGAGTGCGCCGCCGACATTGACGCCCCGTTTACCAAGGCCTTCCATCAAACCGCATGAGGTGGTGCTTTTCCCTTCGCCGAGCGGCGTCGGTGTAATGGCGGTAACCTCGATGTATTTCCCATCTGGTGTATCTTTCAGCCGTTTGATAATTTTCAAGAAATCAAGTTTGGCCAGCCGGCCCATGGGGAGAACCTCATCTTTCTCAAGACCCAGTTTATCCCGCCACTCATCCGGCAAGGGCATGTTTTTCTCTGCTTCCTCGGAGATCTGCCAGTCTTCCATGTTTACTGCATCATAAGCCATTGTTTTACGCCTCCTTTAAGTTTATTTTTGTTTCATAGCGATTGTCACAATCCATTAACCAATATTTTTTTATCTCCCTTCATCCGGTCTTTTTCTCAACCGGGTCTCCGACTGACCATTAACCCGGTATTCCCGATGATGAAAAAATAGAGATGTTTTACCTTAACAGGGTAAGATAATTATGCAAATTAAATTCCGATTGCTAACATGAAAGATTTGATTTGGCAAGAATTATATCAGGTTCATCAAAAAAATTTCACCGGACAGGGGAGAAAGAGATTTGTTTACACCTCACAGCCAGGCACCCTCACATTTAATTTTATGCCTCCACGTGAACGTGACGCAAAAGAGGCAGGCTTATTAAGACTTCATCAAATCTTGACTTCCCCGGACAATTCGTTGATATTATCTGATGTAAGTTTTCGGACACGTTCACATGGACGTTATTCAGGTGCAACCGAATGTCTCTGACCTGCCCGTTTACGGCCCCGCCCTGCGGGGAGGGACTCTATTTTAAAAAGAAATAAAAAATGACAACATTTTACCGTAATATTCAAATCTCCCTCATCATTGTCGGGGCCATATGGGCTGTATTTATTTTAAACCTGTTCCTGCCTTATGACCTGCGCATGTATGGTCTGCGACCCAGGCAGATCAGCTCTTTGCAGGGTATTCTCTTCATGCCGTTTCTACACGGAAATCTGACGCATCTGATTGCGAATACCGGTACCCTTCTGGTCTTGCTGGTGGCCTCCCTCTCCTTTAGCCGAAAGCTGACCCTCTTTGCACTGCTGGTCATTTCCCTGATAGGCGGTGGCCTGGTCTGGCTCTTCGGAGGGCCCAACACCGTGCATATCGGGGCCAGTGGTATCATATTCGGTCTGATCGGCTTTTTGATGTTCATCGGGATTTTCCGACATGAATGGAAATCCCTTGCTGTCTCTTTTGTGATTTTTTTATTTTACGGGGGCGCGCTTCTGTCCCTGATGACGTATATGCCCGGCATTAGCTGGACCGGCCATTTATTTGGATTTTTATCAGGGATACTCGCAGCATGGTGGTCCAGGCAAACACGCATCGCCGCCAAAAATCGGCAATCATGACCTGTTTGAGTCTCGATATCAGTATAGGAGGCTATATTGTCCTGCACACTTTTACCGAAGGGAACAGGGTCGGATCCGTATGCGGGAAAAACCTGGCCGCACTGAATCGATTCATGAATTCCTGATTCACATTCAGCTCCAGATAGGTGATTTGATCCCTGATCTCAAAAATCTCATGCACGCACCTGCTTGTTGTGAGGGCCATTGTTGCACCTTCCAGGGAACTGTTGCCCAGAGGTATATAACGGTCACGGGGAAGATCCGGCATCATACCGATGGCGATGGCTGATTCCGGATCGATAAAAGATCCAAATGTGCCTGCCACATAAAAAGATGACAGGTCCCGGAGGGATACACCCACTGTTCCGGTTATGGTTTCCAGGATCGTGTACATGGCTGCCTTTGATCGGACAAGGCTGTCAAGATCCGCCTGGCTTATGAAAAGGTCATCACCGGTGGCAGATGCTTCCGCCGGAACCACAACAAAAACCGTGAGGCCGTCTTTTTCCTTCAGATGGGAGCCGGCTTCCGCAACATTTAATTTTCCCCGGATGTCGATCATGCCTGAAACAAAAAGCTGGGCAGCCAGATCGATCAGCCCTGACCCGCATATTCCCACAGGCGGCTTTTCGTTGATTGTATGTGTTTCCAGCCGGCCCGTTTCCGGATCAATTCGTATTTTATCAATCACCCCCGGGCCGGCCATCATTCCCATCCTTGTCACGCCCCCTTCCAGCGCCGGCCCTGCAGCGCCCGCACACCCCATAATCCAGTTTTTATTTCCCAGAACGACCTCTGCGTTTGTGCCCACATCCACGAGGAGGGCGGTATCCTCTTTCTTGTGCAGGCCTGAATACAGAATTCCGGCAATCAAGTCGCCGCCAAAATAGCTCCCCACGTTCGGGAAAACCAGCACCCTGGCAAGAGGATTGGCCTTTATCCCCAGCTTTTCCGCCTCAACCAGCCCGGGACTGTTGATGACCGGGATATAGGGTTCCCTGATGAGCCAGTAAGGGGTGAGCCCCAAAAAAAGATGGGTCATGGCCGTATTGCCGGCTGCAGCGATGAGTTGGATATTTTCCGGTTCTGTATTTGCGGCTTTGCAGAGTGCAATAAGGTGTGTATTGATGCCATTGATGATGAGCCGGTTCAGCTCCGGCAGCCCCTGTGCCTGCTCTGCATAATGAATTCTGGTGAGGATATCGGGTCCGATACTTATCTGGGGATTGTCAAAGGACGCCTCCCCCAGGATTCGACCCGATAAAAGATCCAGAAGGCGTATAACGACCCGGCTGGTTCCCAGGTCAACGGCAAGCCCCATGACGGGCACGGTATCCTGTGGATCGGTCACACCGGCAAGGACCCATTTTTGATGGTCTCTGAAGACTGTACAGCAAACTCGGTATTCCCATTTTCGAATAAGCTCCGGAAGCTGCCTCAGCAGAAACAGATCCACCTCCACATGAGGGACATTAAACTGCGATTTCAATGCTGAAACAAGTCGATCCGCATCAGCCGTGTTATTTTGAAGCGCTGGTTCGGGAAGTGATATCGTTCTGACCCAGCCCTGGTTATTTTCTGTCATGACTGAAATTTAGAGGCGCCTTTTCAAAACAGAGGGCATCAAAGTTCAAACTCCATATCCCACCCTATTGCCTGGCATTCAATATCCCGGTTTTGTTCACTAAGCTTCTGTCTGCAGATGTCAACGATTGCATCCATTTCATCATCTGTCCGGTCTTGATTCAGATGAAAAAGGCCAAGTTTTTTGACGTTTGCGTTAACTGCCAGATCAAGGACATCTTCGTAGGTGGAATGACCCCATTCTATCTGGGTGCCGTATTCTTGCTGCGTATACTCTGCATCATGGATTAAAAAGTCCGCCTCAGCTGAAAATTCCTGGTACGCAGCCGGTTCAAGTCCGCCGGGATGTACAAACCCGAGCTCATTATCGGTCAGGAAAACAAATGTTTTGCCATCTTCAATAAATTTGTAACCGCTGCCCCCGTTGGGATGGCTGAGGGGAATGGGAATGATGGTCATTGATCCGATCTCTATTTGGTCAGGGCACTCCTCTGTATAAACCATTTTAGCACTGATATTAGAATATTTGACGGGAAAATTGGGCGGGGCCATAATTTTAGCGATCAAATTCTCTGTATATTTACCCTGAATCGGCGAGCTGCATATTGTGATTTCGGTTTTCTCCTGGAAAAGTGGGGCAAAAAACGGGAACCCCATTAAATGATCCCAGTGGGCGTGTGTAAAGATAAGATGAAAATGGCTGCGATTTTCTTTGATCAGCTGATTTCCCAGCCGTCTGATGCCTGTTCCGGCATCTATGATAATAATATCGTCTGATTTTGTCCTGATTTCAAGACAGGTTGTGTCGCCGCCATACTTGATGTAGTCTTTCCCTGATACGGGAATACCGCCTCTTGACCCCCAGCATTTGATGACCATATGAGCCCTTTCGAACACTATTTAGTGTTGCTGTTTATCTTCCCCAAAAAGGTATGCCAGATCCCATCTCGTTCCCAGGTATTTAAAATTGTGGCAGGCAGCCTTTCTAAATAACAGGCAACCTCCCTTGCCTCGCTGCGCAGCAATCCGGACAGTATAAACCACCGGTGATCAAGAAACGCTTCTGCCCTTATCAAATGCATCATGACATCATAATGGATATTGGATATCATTAGATCGGCCGCACGTTCCACCAGGTCCTCCGCACGACCCTGGACAACCAGAATTTTAGAATCCAGCTGATTGAAACTGACATTTTTAAGCGCTGTTTTTGCTGCCAGAAAATTAAAATCCACGGCCACAGCACTTTTGCCGCCCAGCAAAACAGCAGCAATGGCAAGAATACCGGTTCCGGTTCCAAGATCAAGCACAGACTCGATTTTTTCTTCATAACATAAAGATGCAATCGCTTCAAGGCAGTCATGCGTTGTCGGATGCGTGCCTGTGCCGAACACAACGCCCGGATCAACAATCATCCGCTTGTGATGTGAATCATGCGACTCCGGGATCTTTATCCATGGCGGTACGACGAATAACCCCCCTGCCTGAAAAGGCTCAATCCTGCCGCCCTGCCAGTCATCATAGGACATTTTGTATTGATCGATGAGGTTTAAATGGGGCTGAAGATCCAGGAGACTTTTCACTTCCTCATCCGCCCGTCTGGAAAAAAACAAAAAAGAAAAACCATCCTCCTCCCAGTTGCCTAAAAAATGGGGGCCGGAGGGTTCAAGGACGGGGTCAATACGACCACTCAGATAGTAAATGTAAAGATCATTATAGACTTCGGCCGAATCAGGCTGCCGTTCATTTCCCTTCTCTATTCGGGGCGTATCCTGCATATCTTATTCTGAGACCTCATGGCGGATGGCAGTCAGGAAAATATCTTATCGAATATGGTGAATGCCGCCGCCATGGCCTGATTGTCGTCAGGGATGTCGACGGTGGGGCGCCCGTTCAGATCAAACTCATAAACCGCATCATCCGCCGGAATCGTTCCAGCAAGGGTCATCCCGTTTTTTTGTACCATCTCGAGAACCGCATCTGACGGGGCCTCTCTTACCTGGTTGATAATAAGATAGCTTTTCCCGACACCAATGTTCAAATCACCTGCCAGCTTGTTAATCCTGAGGGCGGCCTGAAGCCCCCGCCTCGACGTATCCGATATTGTCAGAAGCACATCCACATTACTCGTGGTCAGCCTGCTGATATGTTCCATTCCGGCTTCATTATCCATCACAATATAAGGATAATTGGAGGCCAGACGTTCAAGAAACCCCGTCAAAAGAGTGTTGGCCGCGCAGTAACATCCGGAACCCTCCGGCTGACCCATGACGACCAGATCATACCCGTCTGACTCGACCACCGCCTGTTCCAGCTTCATGGACATAAATATATCCTTGGTCATGCCGCTCGGCACCTTTCCTTTTTTCATCTCTTCACGGGCATTCCCCAGTGTACCGGAAACCTCAAGGCCCAGGACTTCGTTCAGATTGACATTGCTGTCGGCATCTACCGCCAGGACAGGTTTTTTCCCGTTTGTCACCAAATATTTAATCAGCATACCGGCCACGGTGGTTTTTCCCGTGCCGCCTTTTCCGGCAAGTGCAATTGAATAAGCCATATCCTTTTCCTTTCATTCATCCGTTTCTTGCCCGCACTTGACATCAATCAGGGCATTCCCCAACCAGAACATCCCCATTGACACGGACGGTATAAAAAAGTGTAATTTAAGTTAGCAAATCAATCCAGTCAAGAAAGAAATCCCCATTTATCCATTACCGACCCAAAATGGGTTGATATTCCCGTTTTTCTTGCGCGTCCTCCAGCAGCGTATTGCGGGATCATTCCCGCCTGATGAAGCGGCATCCTGCCGCGATTATCGTGACTGGCGGCTGTTACAGAACTTGACATTGAAAAAAGATTCCCTTAGATTTGATATTGGCATGTTGACCCGGCCAATTGCGTAAAAACACTATGAAGGAGAGATGATCACATGGCACAGCAAATCGCTGATCGAAGGGATGTTTCTTTTGTTTTACACGAAATGATGGAAGCAGAAAAATTGTCTAAAACTGAAAAGTTTGCCGAATTTAACAAAAAAACAATCGATCTGATTGTTTCTGAAGCACGTCATCTGGCAATAAAGGAAATCCTTCCGACCCAGGCACTGGGAGATGAGGGGTGCCGGTTTGAAAACGGCAAGGTGTTTGTCCCGGAGTCCTTTCATAAAATCATGGCGCTCTTCAAAGAAGGAGAATGGCTGGCAATGGCGGATGACCCTGAATACGGAGGACAGGGAATGCCCAAGCTCGTCGCCACGGCAGCCGGTGAATTTTTTAACGGTGCCAATCCATCCTTCATGCTGTACCACGGGATGACCCATGGAGCGGCAAAACTTGTTGAAACTTTCGGCACCGAAACCCAGAAGGGGCTTTATCTGAAAAAGCTTTTAAGCGGTGAGTGGGGCGGCACGATGCTCTTAACCGAACCGGATGCGGGTTCGGATGTGGGGGCGCTTACCACATCTGCCGTTAAAAATGAGGACGGCACATATGCCATATCAGGGGCAAAGATTTTTATCTCCGGCGGTGAACACGACATGGTGGAGAATATCATCCACCCTGTGCTGGCCAGGATCGACGGGGCGCCTGAGGGGACAAGAGGCATTTCACTTTTTACTGTCCCGAAATATCACGTTAATGAGGATGGGACCCTCGGCGAATTCAACGATGTCGTATGCACCGGTATTGAGGAAAAACTGGGTATTCATGGAAATGTCACCGCCTCTTTGACTCTGGGCGGGAAAGGGAATTGCACCGGAACCCTGCTTGGCAAGGAAAACAAGGGCATGAGCGCCATGTTTGTCATGATGAATGAAGCGCGTCAATTCATAGGCCTTCAGGGATTTTCCATCGCCTCAGCCGCCTACATGGTTGCACTGAATTATGCCAGGGAAAGGGTTCAGGGAAGGGACATGCTCAATCCAAAGGACGGTCCTGTCCCGATTATCCGGCACCCGGATGTCAGGCGTCAGCTCATGACAATGAAGGCGTATGTTGAAGGCATGCGCGGTTTGATTTATTATACTGCCCGGTGCTGGGACCTGGCGGCGACTGCAGACAGTGATGAAGAGCGGAACAGGTACACCGGCCTTATTGAAGTCCTGACACCGATCGTGAAAGGGTATATCACCGATAAAGCATTTGAGGTGACCAACCATGCCGTTCAGGTCCATGGCGGATATGGGTACATCAAAGAATTTCCTGTGGAACAGCTCATGCGGGATTGCCGGATTTCAATGATCTATGAAGGCACCAACGGTATCCAGGCGGCAGATCTCCTGGGCCGTAAACTGGGGATGAATGACGGAAAAACTTTTGTGGCGTATATGGACAACATTCGTATCCGCATTGAAGATGCCAAAGAATTCAAGACGCTCTCAGACATGGCAGCGAGGGTTGAAACAGCCCATACCCGGACAAATGAAATTGCGCTTCATTTGGGAAAAATCATCCTGTCTGATCAGAGACCCCTGGCAAATGCATTTGCCTGTCCCTTTCTGGAAGTCATGGGGGATCTGTCCATGGCCTGGATGCTGCTGTGGCGGGCATCTGTTGCCTCACAAAAGCTTAAAAAACTCGTCGGCAGCAGCGATCCTGAATCCGTCCGTATCAAAGCTGAAAAGAACAAGGATGCGGCATTCTATGATGGCCAGATAAAAACAGCCCGTTTTTTTATCAACACGATCCTGCCGGCGACCCTGGGCAAATTAAACGCCATTGAAATAACAGATGGCGCGGCTGTTGAGATGCTGGACAGTTCTTTTGGAAGTTAGTGCCCGGCAGGTGTTTTTTCAGGATTTTCACAAAGGTGCGTTATGGGGCAGACAGGGCAGTCCGGCTTTCTGGCCGAACATATGGCTCTTCCAAAATAAATTAAATACAGGGAGAAATCATTCCATTCCCCCTTGGGAATTATTTTCATCAAATCAAGCTCTATTTTTCCGGGATCGCTGCTCTCAGTCAAGTCCAGGCGCCGTGAAATCCTTGCTACATGGGTATCAACCACCATACCCGGGATACCAAAGGCCGCGCCCAGAACCACGTTTGCCGTTTTACGGCCGACCCCGGGAAGTTGAACGAGTTCATCCAGTGTCGAAGGCACCTGTCCCTGGTATATCTCCACAAGCATTTTACAGCAGTTTTTCAAATGACGGGCCTTGTTGTGATAAAAGCCTGTGGAGTGAATCAGCTTTTCAATTTTTTGGATCGGCGCTTTTATGAAATCCTCAGGTAAAGGCAGTTTTTTAAATAACCCGGGGGTGACGGCATTGACCTGCCTGTCCGTGCATTGTGCGGAAAGGATTGTTGCCAGCAGAAGCTGGAATGGATTCTCGTGCCTCAGTTGGGTCTTGACATCCGGATAAGTGATCTTTAATATTTTCCGGATTTTATTTATTCGTTTTTTATTTTGCATCATCTTGAACTCTATTGCGCTGTATTCGGGTTATCCCTTATCATGAATTTGATCCCAAGAAAAGTGCGTGCCCTTGGTTTGTGTTCCGGAGGGCTTGACAGCATGCTGGCGGGCCTTGTGCTGAGACGGCAGGGGATAGATGTTGAGTGGATCACTTTTGAAACCCCCTTCTTCTCATCCGGAAAAGCCAAAAAGGCCTCTCGTATATGCAAAATCCCGCTTATTGTAAAGGACATTACGCCGGTCTACCTGAAAATGCTGAAAAATCCTTCGGCCGGGTACGGCAAATATATGAATCCGTGCATGGACTGCCATTCACTGATGTTCCGACTGGCTGGAAAAATCATGAAAGCGGAAAATTTTGACTTTCTTTTCAGCGGTGAAGTGCTGGGGCAGCGCCCCATGTCCCAAACCAGGCCCTCTTTGCGCTATGTTGAAAAAAATTCAGGCGTTGACGGGTTTATCCTGCGCCCGCTGAGCGCAAAACGGCTTCCGGAAACCCTCCCGGAAAAAAATGGCCTTGTCAAAAAGGAATTGTTGCTGGATTTCGCCGGACGGTCCCGCAAACCTCAAATAAAGCTGGCAAAGGAATTCAACATCACCGACTATCCTGCGCCTGCCGGTGGATGCCTTCTCACCGATAAAGGGTACAGCATCCGGCTGAAGGATCTGTTTGATCACAACGACGACTATAAAAAGAGAGATCTTGAACTCTTAAAATATGGCCGTCATTTCCGGTTGGGCCGGGAGACTAAAATCATTGTCGGCCGGACTCAGATCGACAATAATAACATTCTCAAATTTTTCATCCCGGAAACAGACCATCTCATTAATGTCATCGGGCCGCCAGGGCCGGTTGTCCTCATGCCCGGGGGCGGGGAAATAGAAAAAATTACACTGGCTGCAACAATATGTGCGGGATACAGCAAGGCCCCCAATAACATGCCGGTGGACGTGTGCGTTGAAGGAAAAGGCAACAACAACACCCTGCAGGTCCTCGGTCTTCCCCCAAAAATGTTTCAACATCTATTGGTGACGGCTTCATTTGTAAAAAAAATGTAAAAATGAACCCCACCCTTTACAAGTGTTTTTTAATTCATCAAAATATAAGCTTTACAATTTATATGGCTTGAATCCTTATTGAGGCATCTTTAATCCGCAGAGAGGTTCACTTGAATTACACAATTTTTGATACCCCTGTTCTGAAAACAGTGACACGATGGCTTGCGATATTTATTTTTAAAATGAGTGGATGGCGGATAGAAGGCCAACTCCCTGATATTCCAAAGTTTGTGATGATTGCCGCCCCGCACACATCCAACTGGGATCTGCCACTCATGCTCTTTGTGGCCATTATCATGAAGGCCAAGATTTATTGGATGGGGAAAGAGTCTATTTTTCGCTGGCCGTTTGGTCGAATTGCCAGGTGGATCGGGGGGATCCCGGTTGATCGATCAAAATCGAATAATGTGGTCCAGACATCGATCCAGCAGTTTAAAAAGATGGATCAACTGATTTTAACAGTCCCGCCTTCAGGGACGCGAAAAAAGGTCATGTACTGGAAATCGGGATTTTATCATATTGCCAACGGTGCGAATGTTCCGATTTTACTCGGTTTTATGGATTATCGGCGAAAAGTCGGTGGTGCCGGTCCATTGATTTACCCCACCGGTGATATTGAAACAGACATGAAAATAATCACTGATTTTTATTCCACTGTTACCGGCAAATACCCTGAAAAAATGAAAGAGGTTGCGATAGGTTCTCCCCAATCATGAAAACGGCTTTCACCTGCATCACCCGGCCAAATTCACCGACTTCCCGTTTCTTGCCTTTTCTGTCGGGGCATCATGATCATTCCCTATGAGAAATTAAACCCAAAAGCCCTTTCCGGGCTCATTGAGGAATTTATTACCCGGGATGGAACCGATTCCGGGTACACCCAAAGAACCCTGGATGAAAATATGGCCATGGTGCGTGACCAGATAAAACGAGGACAGGCATTCATTGTATTTGACCCCATGTCCAACACCTGCAATATTGTTCAAAAAGATTATCTGAAAAATCATCAAAAGGAATTGTAACATTTTCCCGAAAAACCCAAGATATCCCACCCTGTTTTTCCTGACTATCGCCCTGTTGATCGGGTCGCTCATGCCGGGTTGCCAGGAGCTGTCCTACTATAAACAGGCCATGAAAGGGCAGTACCGGCTTGTAAAGGGGAAAAAGCCTATTCCTGAAATACTGGGGGATAACAGCATCGATCCTGTTCTGAAGCGGAAACTGATGCTCATCATGGAGATAAGGGAATTTGCCGAAACAGAATTGGCCCTGCCTGTTGAGGATAATTATTTTCATTATGTCGATTTAAAGCGCGCCTATGTGGCGTGGAATGTTTTTGCCTGCCCTCCTTTATCTTTAAAATCAAAACAATGGTGTTTTCCAGTGGTGGGATGCATGACCTACCGTGGTTATTTTGTTGAAGACACGGCCAGGGCCTATGCAGATGATCTCAGGAAAGAAAACCTTGATGTGTATGTGGGAGGCGTCCCTGCCTACTCGACGCTGGGATGGTTTAAAGACCCGGTGACAAACGTCATTCTGCGGCGGTCAGATGAAAGACTGGCCGAGCTGATTTTCCACGAACTGGCCCATCAGATTTTTTATGTCCCGGACGATACCGGGTTTAATGAAAGTTTTGCGACTGCCGTGGCCCATGAAGGCACCCAACGCTGGCTGAAAAGGGAGAACCGGGAAAGTGCTATTTTGAAGATAAAAAAAGACAGGCAGCGGCACAAAGCGTTTGTGGAAATGGTATTGATGCATCGTGACCGGTTAGAGACGGTTTATCGCTCTGAATCGAGCGACGCACTTAAATTAAAACAAAAAGAAAAAGTCATTATTGAATTAAAAGAGCAATACAGGGTGTTCAAATCTGAGTGGAACAATTATACGGGGTACGACCGCTGGATCAACCAGCCCATAAACAATGCACAATTAAACACGATTTCGACCTATTATGATCATGTCCCGGCTTTTGTGAATCTGTTGAAAATCAATGTTGATAAAAATTGATCTGTAAGCCTTTGTTTAACCGTTAACTTCAACCAATCTATATCAACATTTTGTTGTTCAGTCCATAAATAGCTCAATCCAGTCTCATCAAATATAGATTTCAAATAGCTAATCCATTTAAATTTGGTTGGATTAT
>JAUXCK010000176.1 GCA_030618925.1 Desulfobacteraceae bacterium | reverse complement strand
TTCTTAGTCAGGCCCTTTCAGGTAAAAAACTTGAAATACATTCAATTAATGTACGCCATGCGGTATCAGAAACAAATGACCCAGGCCCTGAAACTTGCATGGACCTTGATCAAACTAACCAGAGGTTCCTTATTCATCCTTTTTGATTTTTTAGTACTACAGCTAAACATGCACCTCGCCCGCCTGGGCCTGATGCCCATCGTGGGTCTGACCCGCAGACTCACGAACCTGAACAGGCTGTGCCGGCATACAGGCCGGATCCTGGGCACCCGCTTTATCGTTATCGAAAATCCCCTGGGAGGGGCGGCACTAGACACAGACAATGATCAGGATTATCGTACCATGCAGCAGATGTTCAAGATCTGGAAGGCAGAACAAAGGAAGCTGGGACAGGACCTGTAGCTGCAGAGAACCATAAACTATGAGCGGAATAAAAACCTTGTGAAGAAGACATTAAATCTGAAAGATCGGCATCCGCTCTTAATGTAAGGCTTACTAATGCCTATTTACGAATATCAAGCTGTAAATCCTGATGACGCCTGCCCCAGCTGCAGGCATGGGTTTGAGATATTTCAAAAGATCAATGAAAAACCCCTGTCCACCTGCATCTGTTGCGGAACGAAGGTAAAAAAGATTGTCTCCCTGTGCCGCGCTGCGGTGATCGAATATTCCGAGGCGCATAAACAGGTGGAAAACAGGATACATCATTATGAAAAATCAGGCATGTGGAGCCATGCTGCAGAGCTTGCCGACAAACAGTCGGAGAAGACCGGGGACAAAAGCCTGAAAACCAGGGCGCTCGAGAACTATAATCTGGCCGGGGTTGATTCCGGCACCCTCTCCAGGCACACAAAACCGGATGATTAATTTTCCTTGATAAAGCCGGAATCCCCCTTTACACGGTCCCGTGCAGAACGAACAATATCAGAATATACCTGTTCTTTCATCCCCAGACGCTCAAGGGTCTCATCAAACGGGATGCTGTTCTGATCAAAGCCTTTTGCTTCATATACCTTGTCGGTTAATTCCTCATACTGTTTGATGCGGAAATCCTGAAGGGCTGCCAGCATTGCTTCGTCACTCATGGACGCGGTTTCAATCTTAATAACATCTTGAATATATTTCTCATAATACTTTTTGCGCGACTTGAATTCGTTGATAAACACCGGTGCCATAGCGCGCAGGGGGATGGCATCATGTGCCCGGGTGCCAAATCCCTGGCGCAGGTTAAAGAGTTTATGCAATATATAACATCGCTCAGATTCGTTCAGCAAATCTTCAAGGGTTTTCTGTGTGCCGAATGTGGCATTTACCAGTTCAAGATAGCATTCCTGGATGGTCGGCAGGTTCTTGGACGGATCATCTGTTTTTGCGGCATCCGGATGCCGCACATCAATCCAGGGCAGCTTGCAAAGCCCCACAATATTGAACCACGTGCGGAAAAGCGGGAACCATCTCAGTGCCTCGGCCTTTTTCTCAAAGGTCGGCAGCTCATTATTGAGCTGATCGATTCCAATAAGCCATGATTCATCATGCTGCGGTCCCTTGAGGGCAAACCCGTATCCCCCCTGCTGGGCCAGGGACTCTTTGGTGATATACATTGAAAACTCAAGCCCTTTACATTCCATCCCGAATTGTTCCAGGTCTTTTAAAATACGTTCTGCGGGATGTCCGTTTTTAGCGGCAATTCGTTTGGCCACCCAGTATTTCATGTGCCGCAGGCCCCGGCCGGCTTCGGTTGGAAAACCAGGTGCGCCTTTCGCCATTTGGTGCAGCAGCGTCAGAACCGTTTCCGGGCTATCCCATTTCAATTCCATGCCTTCTGTGTCCTCTTTTGTTAAAAGGCCCCGCTCATACGCCTCGAACAGGAAAGACATGACAACACCCGTGCTGATGGTATCCATTCCATATTCATCGCAGTACCATGCATATTCCAGCATGCAGTCAATATCGAAAATATCCAGATTGGTGATTGTGGCTGCGGTTTCATATTCAGGACCGTCCACTGCCACTGTTTCTCCAGCCAGAGGACCGGTTTTCAAAGTATATTTCTCGCAGCCTTTGGTACAGGAAAGTGTACAGCCGACAAAACACCCATCCGGATATTTTTGTTCAAAAACTTTGTTCTCAAAAATAGCCCCGGACACCTCTTTTTCTCTCTCATCGCTCCCATACTGATAGTTCCGCACCGGCAGCAGCTGGTTGCTGTTCATCATGTCCAGAAGGCTGGTGGTCCCCTGCTTGCTGAGGCGCATGGATTTCGGGTCAACCGTACGGATGATATTCCTGATTTTTTTCCCGGCTTCGCGAACCCTTGCCCTGTCAACAGGCTTGTTGGAGTTTCCTTTTGACATGTCATATTTTACAACGATCCCCCAGAGCCCTTTTGCGCGCATGACGGTTCCCAGCCCGCCTCGACCGGCCTGTTTTGCGCGGCATCGTTTGCGTCTGACATCATAATAGACACTGTTAACGCATCCAAAAAACGTGTTTTCTCCTCCAATGCCGGCTGTGACAAACGCCACACTCGATGGCTTGCCGTCGCCTTTCCACTGCTCCACCAGACTTTCAGCTTCAAACAGCGAGGTTTCCGTCTCCGGTGCATCCATAATGCGGACTATTCCCTGTTCGCCGTCAATAAAAATGATCACATCTTTGTCAGACCGGCCTGTAATGGAAATCGCATCAAAACCAGCCTGTTTGACCAGCGGAAAAAAATATCCACCCACATTGGAATCACAAAATGTATTTGTCAGGGGTGATATTGCCCCGACAATAAACTTCCCGGTTCCTGCAAATCCGCTTTCTCCGCAGAAAGGTCCGCCTGCGAATGCCAGTACATTGTCCTCGCTGTCGTAACGGGTTGTGGCATTTGTCCCGTCAAACACAAGTTTCAGGCAATATCCCCTTCCTCCGACAAACATACGGCGCATGACGGGAGTAATGTCACGGATTGAGATGCTGTTATTGCTCAGGTCGATGTCAAGCAACCGATCTGTATAGCCCTTTTTCAAAATCGGTCGTTTGTAATGAATTGATTCAATAGTCATACTGCCAACTCCGTTTATATTCATGTATTTTGGCAAAAAGCCAATCCGCTGTGTATATCCCATGAAGCCGTCAAAGTCGAGCAAAAATCAAAAACTCCCGTATTTTTAGTTGGTTTTGCATGTTTAATTGCCGGCAACCTCATTGAGCCTGCCGGGCGTTTTGAAAAATACCCGGGGTTATTGATTGAAATTTCCCTCTCCCTGCCTTATACTGTCCAAATTCTCCAGTTTGTCGCAGGGTTTGTTACAGACAGTGCTTACCCCCAAACCGCAGATATGTTTTATCATGCATCAATTCAAACCCCTTGAAGGCCGAACCCCATGAAGGGATAGACACATGCTTAAAATGATAACTCTTTCAATTATCTGTATACTCATTGTTGTCTCAGCAGCATTTTTAATATTGATGCCCTCTGAGCAAAGTGATTTACCGCCCTCCGTGAACACTGTAAAACCCATCCGCATGCCCAAGCCTCCACCAGAGCCTGTCAATCCGCCTGTGGTGTCTGAACCGGAAAAACAATCAGAGGAAAAATTCACAGAACAAACGAAAGAAATCGAGGGGGAGATGCCAAAGAACGACACTGCACCGGTATCATTAACCGCAGTAACTTCTGAGTCAGAAACCGCCACCATCCCGCCCCGGACAAAAGAAGAGGGCCCTGGTGCCGGCGACAGGGCCGCAGCAGCCGAAAAAGCTGAAGACAAGGTTTTCGAACCCGTTGATGCAGAGACAGAAAAAACAGGGGAGGGTGTGAAAGATGATATTAAGGAAGAGAAGAACACGCCTGCTGTTGAACCTGCAAAAAAGCAGGATGAGGCAGCCCCCCTTTCTGAAAGCAGCATCACCAGAGAACTCAAAGATATTCAGGTACAAACCGGCAATGGAAAAGTGGATGTCATTCTTCAGGCCGATGGCCCCCTCAAGGGGTTTAAATACTTCTTTTTAATTGATCCGGAAAGACTCGTTATCGATCTGACCGGAGACTGGGCAAGGCCCCAATCTCATGAAAAAATCGTGGAAAATGACCTGATTCAAAAGATAAGGCTCTGGAAATATCCTGACAAACTCAGAATTGTGTGTGATTTAAAAGAAAAAAAACCGCTCTCCCCCGGCTTCACGGAAACCCCTGACGGGCTTATTGTGACACTCATGAATAGTAACGGAGGTATGCCCGAAAAGCAACCAACACGCACAGAATAATAATCACCAATATACCAGGGGGGGTAAGCAAAACCTTATGCCAGGGTTCACCCTTTGCCTTTAGCCGCTTTCGCTCCTGATCCAGCCATCGGCCTATCAAGGCGCCTGCCACCAGAACAGCGACAAATTTTAAGTAATACAGATATTCCAAAAACATCCCCTCATCATTCTAAAGATGGTTGAAATAATTTTTTTTATTGAATATCCGATGCTTGGGGAAAGAACAAGGCCATTTTTATTTCTCTATAAGACCTGTGGTGATAAAGGAATACAGAATTTTATATAAAATAAACTCATCAAACCCGCTTTCATCCATGATATCCCTGACAGTTCTGGCGCCGTTGATAAGAGATAGAACCTGTAATTCATCCGGGTTGAGCTTTTTCTTATCATCAATTTCTGCCTTTTCAGACAATTGAAAGAGGATGGTATCGTTTGGAATCTGCTTTTCAATAAATGACAGGGTGTCTACACGACGGGATGTATCCAGAATAAGTTTCATAATATTCAGTTTAAATACCACGAGCCATTTTAAATTAAGGGCCATCTCCTTAAACTGAAAATCACCACTTTCCCAGAGAAACAGTGTAAATAAAATCTCTTCGACCTGTTTGTAGAGAAATTGTTTCAGTTCGTCGCTGGAAATAAACCCCTTCTGCACCAAGGTCTTTCCCAGAGCCTGCTTTTCTTTTTTCGAGATGACGAGGCATTCCTGTATCTGATTTTCAGTGAGCAGGCCATCCTGTTTAAGAAGATCGCCGAGACGGGCTTTTTTCAGGGGTTGAATGGCATAGATAATGTGACCCTCCAGGATAAATATCTGGTATTCTACACCAACATTGTTGACCCGGAGAATCCCGGTCATTTTCTCATGACTCAGAAGCTGTAAAATAGTGGAAAGAGAGAATGTTTTCAAAGCGCCGACAAGTGCCATATGCTCTCCAGCTGTTGCTTGAAATAGAATCGAATTGATTTAAACTAAATTTTGCATGTTTATTTCATTGGGTCACAAGGGGCGGAACATTTTATGAATTAATTAATAAATAGCATAAAATCGAATATTTATCAAGTATGAAAGTCACCCCCTGGTGAAATTAAAAAATGTTGGTTTACGCCCAGGATTTACTTTGCTCAATGGATATCATATTCACTATCATCTTAATCGTAATCTTAATCGTCATCCTGCTCCTGATCAAACAGGATTTGGTCTATGACCAAAACATTCAATCACGAAAAATTGACTTGACAAAACCTTCTTTACGACATATCATTTGAACATATGTTCATACGTGAGGTGTATTGTGACTCAAAATAATGCCCAGGATGTTTGTCAGACCGAATGTGTCCATGAGACCGTGGTGAATACCATAAAACCGAAAATGCATTCCACTGAATTGCTCCTGGACCTTTCAGAAATTTTTAAAATACTCGGCGATCACACCCGCGTGAGAATTCTTCATGCTTTATCCCTTTCGGAGCTGTGTGTATGTGATATGGCAAACCTGTTGAATATGAGCTCCTCTGCCATATCTCACCAGCTGCGCGTTCTCAGGGCGGCCAAAGTTGTTAAATTTCGGAAAGACGGAAAGAATGTGTTTTACAGTTTGGATGATCATCATATTTTCAGCCTGATAAATGAGGGCCTGGCCCATGTGCTGGAGTAAAAAAATTTATTCAATGCATGAACATTTGCTCATATGAGCGCTTGAAGGAGGGTGATAGTGTATGGATTTTTTAACAAGAATACTCATGGAATCCTGGAATATTCTCCAGGATTCTGCCCTGTTTATGCTGTTCGGATTTTTTGTTGCCGGTTTACTAAGAGGGTTTCTCCCCGATAACCTGGTGGCCAGGCATTTGGGAAAAGGCAAAATGTCAAGCGTGTTAAAGGCGTCGCTCCTGGGCATCCCGATTCCCCTTTGCAGCTGCGGTGTTCTTCCGGCTGCAGCCGGGATGCGGCAGCAAAAAGCAAGCAAGGGGGCCACCGCCTCATTTCTGATTTCCACCCCTGAAACCGGTGTTGATTCCATTGCC
>JAUXCK010000220.1 GCA_030618925.1 Desulfobacteraceae bacterium | reverse complement strand
TTATAAAATATGTCATCTGATTACGACGTTATCCTCAGGCGGCGCAGAGGCGATGCTTTTTAAATTGCTGGCCAGTTCCCACAGAAATCCTGATTTCCAGCACAGTGTTATTTCTCTTACAGGTTCAGGTGTTTATGGTAGAAAACTGGAAGAAATGGGGATTCCTGTTTCCTGCCTCCGATTGATCAAAGGCATGCCGGCTTTTCTCAGGGTTTTTAAACTATATGGACTGCTGGCCGAACGCGGCCCGCATGTTCTGCAGACATGGCTGTATCATGCCGATTTCCTGGGTTTGGTCTTCGGGCGTCTCCTGCCGGGATCCACTAAAATAGCATGGAATATCCGGTGTTCATATATGGATTTCAAACACTTTTCTCCTGTCAGCCGTTTAATGTATCGGCTTCTTGCTTTTCTGTCGCATATGCCGGATGCGGTGGTGGTGAATTCACAAGCAGGACTGCTGTCGCACAGCAAAGGGGGATATAGACCCAGGCGCTGGGAAAATATTCCCAATGGATTTGATACAGACCGGTTCAAACCGGATCATGAGATCCGTAAAAGTGTCAGGCAATCCCTTGGGCTGGATGCTTCTTCTATCGCGATCGGCATGATCGCCCGTCATGACCCGATGAAAGATCATCACACTTTTTTTTCTGCAGCTGAAAACTTGAGTCATGTTTTTCCGGACGCCCGCTTTATCTTAGCGGGGCGGGGCATGACAGAAGACAACAAGAAAATTGACCATCTCATTCAGAAGAGCGGGTTGGAAAAGAAAACGATATTACTTGGGGAAAGAGAAGATATTTCTCACATCCTTCAGGCGTTTGATATTAATACATTGTGTTCTTTGGGAGAAGGTTTCCCTAATGTCCTTGGAGAATCAATGGCTGCCGGCATCCCCTGTGTGGCGACAGACGTGGGGGATGCTGCCCATATTATAGGCGACACAGGCAGAGTCGTCCCTGTCAGGGACAGCGAAGCGCTGGTTCACTCGTGGCGCCAGTTGCTGAGTCTGCCCCGGGAAAAAAGATCGGCTCTTGGTCTAAAGGCCAGGAAACGAATCCTGGACAATTTTTCAATCTCTAAAATATCAAGAATTTACGAAAATTTTTACGCGGAACTGCTCCGGGGACAATGATGCGAGGGTAAATGAAGCTGAGAACTCCTTAAAGGAAATGCTGGGTTTGGATGATTTGTCAGGGAAACGGTTTTTAGATATCGGATCCGGCAGCGGCCTGTTCAGCCTCGCGGCATGTCCATGTATTACGACTGGGTGGACTGGCTGGGAGGGTATCCGTTTCATGCAAACGGGTATCAAAACAGAATGATATTTTGAGGATCTATGGTGTATTATGGATATTGAAAAAAGAATCGATGAAATTGTAAAAGGAAAAGAGGTCCTTGAAATCGGGGGATTAGGCGATTTCAAGATCTACGCGGCCGAGGGATTTGTAAGGTGGCGCCATGTCCGGCTGAAAGAGGCATCAAAGAGGCTTGTGGGAATGGATATTCACGAAGAGCATGTGAACATCGCACGGGAAAATGGTTTTAACTATCATGTGGCAGACATCGAGGATGAAACGCTTCCCTCCAGGCTTGGGCAATTTGATGTGATTTTATTGCTTGAGGTGATAGAACATTTGAATAGTGTCGGCACTGCATTAAACAACATAATGAAATTGCTGCGATTTGGCGGCATGCTGGTCGTGACTGTTCCGAATTTATTTTCCTTGAATAATATGTCTCGTCTTGTGACCGGCAGACTGATTGAGGAACTTCCTGATCACACATGTGCATTTCTTGCTTCTCATTTTAAGCAGCTCTTTTTGCGCACCGGATTATCTTTAGAGGAGGTCGACTATTTTACCTACCTTGATGGGAGGTCTGAATATACTTTGAAGTCTAAAGTCATCATGAGGGTCGGAAAACTCTTCCCGATGATGAATACCAATATGCTTGTCATTGGGAAAAAGCGCGAGGGCTGAATCAATGTGATGTTCGAAATTCCCCTGGGAGAAAGCCGGCCGATTCAGGCGTGGGCAGGTTTGCCCATTTAGGAGAATGTACTGGTGGCTGCCCAACAAATATAAAAACAAGATCAGAAAAATCTTTGGGAAAAGCGAGTTGTAAGGGTAATAGAAATGTGCGGCATAGCAGGTTTTTTACATACTTCCTTTTCAAGTGACCGATGGGAAGAAACGCTTCTCAACATGGCCGGCACCATGGTGCACAGGGGCCCGGATGACGAGGGGATCTGGTTTGATGCAGCGGCGGGTGCAGGCCTTGCCCATCGTAGACTTTCCGTGATCGATCTGTCACAGGAAGGGCATCAGCCCATGACATCTGCTTCCGGCCGGTATGTGATTGCCTATAACGGCGAGGTTTATAATTTTCAGGACATCCGAAAATCCCTTTCTGCGGAAAACATCAGATGGCGGGGGACCTCTGATACAGAAGTCATCCTGGCCGCCATCGAGGCCCGGGGCATAGAGACTGCCGTAAAGCAGTTTGTCGGCATGTTCGTTTTTGCGCTGTGGGATAAAAAAGAGCGGGTGCTGCATTTGTGCAGAGACCGGCTCGGCATAAAGCCTTTGTACTATGCCCGCATTCCCCGGGGAGTCCTGTTTGGATCAGAACTCAAACCCTTGCATGCGCATCCTGAGTTTAATCCTGAGATTGATCGAGATGCTTTGGCGCTCTTTTTCCGTCATAATTATATTCCGGCGCCTTATTCAATATACACGGACACCTGGAAACTTCTGCCCGGAAGTATTTTAAGTATACCCGCAGACACACTTCGCGGGAATCGGGATTTTCCTGAGCCAGTATCTTACTGGTCGGCCGGGGATATGGCGGAAAAAGGACAGAAATACTCATTACAGATGTCTTCCGACGACGCGGTGGATCAACTGGACGCCCTGCTGCAGGATGCGGTCAAGTTGCGCCTCTTGAGCGATGTGCCTTTAGGGGCCTTTTTGTCCGGCGGGATAGATTCTTCTACCGTGGTGGCCCTGATGCAGGCCCACAGCAGCAGGAAAGTAAGGACCTTTTCCATTGGCTTAACAGAAAAGGGATATAATGAGGCAGACCACGCCAAAGCAGTGGCCGATCATCTGGGGACAGATCACACGGAATTGTATATAACGCCAGAAGAGGCCATGGCCGTTATTCCGGATTTACCGCACCTGTATGATGAGCCGTTTTCAGATTCTTCCCAGATACCGACATTTTTGCTGTCTAAACTAACCCGGCAGCACGTCACCGTGAGCCTCTCCGGAGACGGTGGGGATGAACTCTTTGGCGGGTACAATCGATACTCCTGGGGCCGTAATATCTCGAGATTTACCGGATGGATGCCCCGTGGATTCAGAAAATGGGCTGCACACAATCTGCAAAAGATTTCACCCCTTGCATGGGACGCCATTTTTTTTAAATTGATGCGGGTTTTGCCCGGCAGCTTAAAGCTCGATATGCCGGGGGACAGGGTTCATAAACTGGCAGACGTCATCGGGATGAAGTCTCCGGAGGACATGTACCACAGTCTTATTTCTCACTGGAAGGCGCCTTCCCGAATCGTGCGTGATGGATCAGAACCCCTGACCCGGATAACAGACCCGGATTCCCGGGCAAGCCTCAGTGACTTCACGCATCAAATGATGCTCATGGATCTCATGACGTATCTACCGGATGATATTTTAACAAAAGTGGACAGGGCCAGTATGGGCGTCAGCCTGGAGGCAAGGGTGCCCCTTCTGGATCACAGGATCGTTGAATTTGCCTGGCAGTTGCCTTTGTCCATGAAGGTTAAGGGAAATCAGGGCAAATGGATCCTGAGGCAGGTGCTGTATCAATATGTTCCTGAAAAACTGGTGGAACGCCCCAAGACAGGGTTCGGGATTCCCATCGATGCCTGGCTCAGGGGGCCCCTGCGAGAGTGGGCGGAATCCTTGCTGGATGAAACCTGTCTGCGATCACAGGGATTTCTCAACCCTTCACCCATCCGCGCCAAGTGGGACGAACACCTGTCCGGAAGGTGGAACTGGCAATATCATCTGTGGGATGTGTTGATGTTTCAGGCGTGGCTGGCCCAACAGACCCTATGAAAAAAATACTCATCACCGGCGCATCCGGTTTTATTGGAAAAGCATTGTGCCAGGGCCTGGGACGAACGGCCGGCATAACAGGGGTGTATCATAAGAACAGGCCGCTGGATCTTCCATCGGTTCATCTGGAATCACTTGATCTTACCGATTCTGTTTCAGCCTTTCATCTCTGCCGTCAGATAGTTCCGGATGTTGTGATTCATTGCGCTGCAATTGCCCACCAGCACCCCGGGTCTGTTGATAAAGCCGCTTATTTTAAGGTGAACAGTGAATCAACCCAAAGGCTGGCAAAAGCGGCCTGTGAAGCCAACCCGGGGGTCACATTTATCTTTCTTTCATCTGTGTCTGTGTATGGGGAGAGCCATCTGAAAATTCCCGTATCCGAGACGCACGCCTGCAGGCCCACGAGTGATTACGGCCTGAGCAAGCTCGATGCCGAACAGCACCTGACGGCGTTGGCCAACACCCATGACGATAACCGATCCTTCATCCTGCGCCTCGCCCCTGCTTATGACCGGGAGTGGAGTGTTAATCTTGACCGAAGGGTCCTGGCGCCCTTTAATGCGGCCTATATCAAATTCGGCACAGGGCTGCAGCAAATGTCTGCTTTGGCAAGGCCCAATCTTGTTGATTTTATAAAATTTCTGATTACCCACACGGATCAGGAACCCCCGGGAGCTCGTATTTTTAATGTGTGTGATGCAGAGTCCTATACGTTCACCAGAATCATTCACGCGTTCGGAAAATCAGCTTTAAAGCCCTCGCGACCTGTTTTACCCGTCCCCCTGTCCTTTGTTTTTGGGTTATCTCGATTCTTGGGCCGTCTATCCCCGGGCCGGCGGGAATGGCTGCACGCGGGTTATGAAAAGCTTGCATCCAGCCTTGTTTTTGATAATGATAAAATGCTGGGAACCGGGTTCAAACCCGCTCATTCACTGGAGGCGATATTTTTAAACGGTTAACGTTGATGGATCGATCTGGTCGGTTTGAAACCGCAGAAACGGACAGACCCACAGAACCTTTTTTGCTGTCCCTGTTTTTTTTACTGTTTATTATTTACGCCGCCTATTTTTTCCTCTCACCAAATACCGGCACAGATTATTTGTACTATTATCTGCCTTTTGCAGAGTATTTGTTCCATTATCAAAAGTTCCCCGACATTTTATCAATTTCAGATCTGGATGCGGCTTTCGCGTATCCACCTGCTGAATCAATTTTATTGGCCTTCACCTGTTTTTTTCGGGATATTCAAGGGGTTTCAATAAAGTTTATTCACATGGCCAAGCTATTTGTCCTTTTTTATCTGCTTTTTCATGTCCGCCGGGCATATCATTTAAATTCATTCATTTTTTCAGGTTTTTTGGTCTGTCAGCCTTTCCTGTATTTTGTCGGT
>JAUXCK010000122.1 GCA_030618925.1 Desulfobacteraceae bacterium | reverse complement strand
AGGCGGGTCCTCTAAAACCGGTTTTTTTAAAGGCAGGAGCTTTCCAATGGCATTCTCTTTATCCTCTGTCAGGGGGGTACTCACAAAAAAAATTATCATCCCTTTCATTTTGATCGCAGTCTATGCCTTTCTGGGATTCTTTATTGCACCGCGGATAATTAAATCCGCTATAGTGTCTAATATAACCGATCAGCTGGGGCGAACTGCCGGAGTGGGAGAGATCAGGGTCAATCCTTTTGTATTGTCACTGACGGTCAGGGAGTTTAAACTGAATGAGAAGGATGGGGAAGTGTTTGTGGGGTTTGGGGAATTGTATGTCAATTTTCAACTCTCATCCATCTTTCGCAGGGCCTTTACATTTAATGAGATCCGTTTACTTGAACCCAAAGGGCAGGTCATCATTTTGCCTGACGGCAGTTTAAACTTTGCAGATCTCATTCCCCCGCAGGGGCAGCAGGGTGAATCAAAACAGACGGCTGATAAAGGAAGTGGCCTGGTATCTGTTCTGGTTTTTAAACTGGAGGTGGATAATGGGCGTTTCACCCTCAAAGATCTGGCGCGCCCCCACCCGTTTGAAGTGACTTTTTCCCCCTTGCGTTTCACTCTGGATAATTTCAGCACCCAAAAAGACAGGCAAAATCCCTATGTGCTGACCGCAACAACAGGGGAGGGGGAAAGCCTCAGCTGGGAAGGTCGTTTTTCAGTGGACCCGTTTCGCTCAGAGGGCCGTTTTGCCCTCACGGGGATAAAGGACCACAGGCTCTGGCAATATATCCGGCACCAGGTGCACTTTGAAGTCACGGGGGGATCTACAGACCTCTCTGCCCGGTACAATGTGGATGCGGGCAATGATACGAATGATGCGTTTCAATTTGAGCTGATTGATGGTGAGTTGACTATCCGTGATTTCAAGATTGCTGAAAAAGGGACAGACCACTCACTGATTTCAATTCCTTTTCTCTCTGTCCGGGGGTTTAATTTGGACCTGGACAAAAAGCAGATTTCAGTTGCGGCCGTGAATTCCTCGGATGCCAGAATTGAGGGCTGGCTGACCCCTGACGGGACGTTTAATTTTCAGACCCTGTTCTCAATGGATGGCTTTTCAGGCAAAGACGCGTCACCCTCAAAGGCGCCGGACCCTGTTGAGGGTGAGGGCCCGCCATGGCAGGTCACTATTCATGAACTGACATTGAATAATTACGGGGCAGTGCTGGAAAACCGGTCGTTGGCAAAACCGCTGCGGATCAACCTGGCGCCTATCAATTTGCGTTTGAAAAATTTAAGCAATCAAAAGGATTCACAATTTGAGATTGGCCTTAGCGTCAATATTGACAAGACAGGAACACTCACGGTGGACGGGCAGGCGGGCATAGACCCGATGCTGGCAAATTTGGCTGTTGAGGTCGCTCAGCTCGATTTGACGCCTTTGCAATCCTATCTGGAATCTGTTGCACAGCTGGCACTTGTGAAGGGTACCGCAAATCTCAAGGGTGACCTCACATATGGGAGAAAGAGTGACAAGGGCCCGGAGATGGGCTTCAGGGGCAATGTCAGCATCAATGATTTTCAACTGAAAGACCTGATACATGCCGGGGATTTTTTGAACTGGGATGTCATAGCGGCGAACGGTATTGCATTTGATTATGCGCCGAACAAATTAAGTATTTCAGAGATTGTTGCAAGAAAATTATACACCCGGGTCGTCATCTGGCCTGATGGTTCGGTCAATGTCTCGGAAGCGTTTTCCAACCGGGAAGATGCCCCTGCTGCTGATGCTGTCCATGTGGTGGACCGTCCCGTCTCTGCGGTTAAGTCAAAGGGCGAAGGGCCGATGCCGGTGACGATTAATACTGTCCGCCTGGAAAATAGTTCGGTCAATTTTACAGACCTGTCTTTGAAACCGGGTTTTACCACGGGTATTCATAACCTGAAAGGAACCATAAAAGGGCTGACATCCGAATCACTGGGCCGGGCAGACGTGATGATAGAGGGAAAAGTCGACCAGTATGCGCCGGTGAAAATTTTCGGGCAGATCAATCCTTTGAGTCAAGATGCCTACACAGACTTGACAATATCTTTTAAAAACATTGACCTGACCAGAGCAACACCATACGCAGGGAAATTTGCAGGGTATACCATCGACAAGGGGAAATTGTCCCTGGAGCTTAAATATAAATTGTCTGAAAACAATCTCATAGGCGAAAATAAAATTCTGCTGGATCAGTTCGCATTCGGAAAGGACACGGATAGCCAGCATGCGACGAGTCTGCCGGTCAAACTTGCTGTGTCTCTTTTAAAGGATCGGAACGGGGTTATTGACGTGGATCTGCCTGTTCGGGGGGACCTCAACGACCCTGATTTCAGTTATGGCCGGACTGTTCTCAAAGCCCTGACGAATTTAATTGTTAAGATGACGGCATCTCCGTTTGCAGCGCTGGGAAGGCTTGCCGGGTCTGATGGCGAAGATTTAAGTTTTGTGGCGTTTGAATTCGGCAGTGCAGCGCTTCAGCCTTCCCAAACAGCAAAACTGGATAATCTGGCCAACGCGCTTAAGGACCGGCCAACACTTCAGCTTGGCATTAATGGTTTTGCCGACGCACAATACGATCACCTGGCGCTGGCTGAAAAGAAGCTGCTTCGGGAACTCAAAATGGCGAAACAAGGGGAGATGCAGGCAGCCGGAAAGCCGGTGCCTGATGAGATTGAAAAGCTGTCCATAAGTGACGATGAATATTCCCGGATTCTCATAAAAGTTTATGAGGCCAGATTTGGTGAGCTCTCCCGGGTCTCGCCTGAAGAGGATCAGAAATCTGATGCAAAAGATGGAGAAGTTTCTCCTGCTTTAATTGTCGAGGCCAAACAGAGATTAATCAAAAACATGCCTGTTGATGCGTCCATGCTGCAGGGGCTTGCGCAGAAACGGGCAATGGTTGTCAGGGATTATCTGGTCAAGCAGGGCACCCTTCAGGACAAGCAGGTGGTTGTGGCCGATGTTGAGATAGCAGACAGTACAGGCGGGGATAACAGCCATACCCTTCTTACATTGACAGGGACTTAGGTGTGTTCACAATTAGATATGAGAGTTGTATTGGACGATCAACATAAAGGAAGTGAAAAATGAAGATTTCATCAGTAAAGCTAGTATACTTTTCACCGACGGGAACGACTAAAAAAGTTCTTGAAGGGATTGCCGGAGGAATTGGCATTGAAGACATTGACCACATGGACATGACCCGGCAGGACGCGCGCTCAAAGCCACTTGATCATTTAACAGATGCGCTTGTGGTGATAGGCGCACCTGTATATGCCGGAAGGTTGCCGGGTGATGTTGTGAAGCGGTTTAAACACTTTAAGGCCCAAAACACGCCTGCGGTTGTTGTCGTGGTTTACGGCAACCGCGAGTATGAAGACGCCCTCCTGGAACTTTCAGATCTGTCCAGAGACCTGGGTTTCGTTCCTGTTTCAGGGGGCGCCTTCATTGGTGAACATTCTTATGCCACAGCGGATCTGCCCATTGCAAACGGCCGTCCGGATGAAAAGGATCTTGAAAAGGCCGCTGCCTTTGGCGCCGGGGTCATAAAAAAAATGACAGGGATCAAAAAGGGTGAGGACATAACCCCACTGAAGGTGCCGGGTAATTTTCCTTATAAACAGGCAATGCCGTCTGTCTCCGGGTCCCCAATAACCCTGGCGGATCTCTGTACCACCTGCGGCACCTGTGCAGAGGTTTGCCCAAAGGCCGCGATTACGGTGAACGATACGGTTGAGACAGATCCGGATCTGTGCATCAAATGCTGTGCCTGCGTTAAAGAATGCCCCACCGCGGCACGCATCATGGATATTCCCAGGTTCAAGGATGTGGCAAAATGGTTGAATGAAAATTGCAGTCATCGAAAAGAACCGGAAGTGTTTATTTGAGGAAACGAATGTGATCAAATCATCTTTGGCCTCTGATGCCTCCGGGGAGGCCAAAGAATTTTTTAGATTTATGCGGCTTCAACCCTGCAGCGAATATATCGATGCAAGGGGGTTCCTGCGATTTGATCCCGGTGGGTGTTTTTAGCCAGTCTGTTTGCATTTGCCCCGTAGATTTCCCCCTGATATACCAGGCCGAACCCGTGCGGTATCACGATGTATCCGGGCCTTGTTTCTTCTGTCACCTGCAGTTCAATGATCTCTTCCCCGGCTTCGGTCGTCACCCGAATCATCTGCCCGTCGCTAAAACCGGATTCCTCTGCATCCCCCGGGTGCATGAGCGCTGCACAGGCTCTTTTTCCATAGTTCCAGGCAGGATCGCGCATCTGGGTGTTGGCGTTGACATCCCAGTGCCGTCCGGAGGACATGATAAACGGGTACTCACTCTCACCCTCTTTCAGTTTTTTCGATTCCAGCACCGGGTCTATCTCCTGAATCCAGTCTGCCATTTCCGGCACGTCCAGGTTGATGCGGCCGTCCTCCGTGGCCAGGGCTTTGAAATGATCCCAATCCTCTTCCACCACGCCACCAATCCAGGCCCCCTCAGGGTGGTCCAGGGTCGCCTGGAAAATTTCTTCTCCAAGGCCGGGGCCTGGATGGAAGCCTTCCTGTCCCGCCATTTCATGAAATGAAGGAGACAGGGTTTGCAGAAAGCCCCACAAGGAAGCGAGCTGCACGGAATCCAGATGTTTGCCCAGAGTCATCCCGATAATGAAGGGCATCTTTTTTGCAGCCCCGGGATTGGATTGAATATATTCAAGGAGTGCCCTGCCGAACTGAAGCCGGTCTCCTGTGCCGGCTGCCTCATAAAGCGTATCCGGTATTTCAGGCACCAGGCCTGCCTGCCCGGCCAGCCTTAGAAAAATTTCACCGGCTTCAAGGCACTCGCCTTCTGGTTCTAAAACAGGATGGCGAACCTGCATGAAGACCTTCGGAAAATCCCCCCACGCGCCGCCATCCCACGATTCATAGGCAGACCGTGCGGGCAGCACGTAATGGGAAAGCGCAGCAGTCTCCGTCATGGAGATCTCCACGGTGACCAGAAGATCCAGTTTATTAAAGGCACTTTCATAGGCGGACGTATCCGCATAAGATCGCAATGGATTGGTTGCGCTGACAATGACAGCCCGCAGTCTTTCCCGATGGTCCGAAAGGATCTCCTCGGGCATTGCATTGGGTGGATAGGTGTTGATGATGGCCGGATAATCCGTAACAAGGGTGCGCCAGAGACGGGCCTCTTTTTCATCAGGGCTCTCTCTTCGTCCCCCCCTGCCACCGTGCAGGCTGAGGGGAAAAACATTCCCGCCTTTAACCCCGATTCTGCCGCAGACAGCCCTGAGCACATTCTCAAGGTAAGAGATGAGCGTGCTGTGCCGGGTCATCAGGACACCTAAATCGCTGTGGTGGCTGGATTCGCGAGTCGTAAACATATGGCAGATCTCTTTCACCCGGTTATACGGCAGTTCGCAAACATCCAGAGCCGATTTTGCATCAAAATCAATAAACCATGGCCGGATTTTTTCAAACCCCCTGACATGGGTTTTAATATAATCCGGATCGTGCCATTCTTCTTTCAGGATGATTGAGATCATGGCACGGTAAAAAAGGGCATCTGTTCCAGGTCGGATGGGGAGATGGATATCAGCTATTTTTGCTGTTTCCGACAGGCGGGGATCAACCACCACAAGAACCTTGTCAGGGTCTTTGCTGATTTTTTTAAGCACCCGGCGTGCCTGGGGCGTATGGTGGCTCATCATGGGATTCCAGCCCACTATCAGGAGCATATCTGTTTCGTCAAGGTGGGGGGTTGAGTGAAGGCTCTGGTTCCCAAACGTTTTTCCATCCACCCAGTACCTGCCTGTGAGTTCCTGGGCAAGCGCGCTGTATAGATATTGAGAACCCATTCCCCGCAGGAAGCTGACCGCGAAGATGCCCTGGGTCGGACAGCCGAGATTTCCGCCGCCCAGCATCATGGCCAATGACCTCGGGCCATGTTCGTTTACGATGCCTGAACATTTTTCAGCCACTTCTTTCATGGCCTGTTCCCAGGAAATTTTCTCAAAATAGTTCCCGACTTTTTTAAGCGGATGTGTCAGGCGATCCTTGTTGTGTTGATAGTATTTTATGTTCAAGCCCTTGCGGCATGCATACCCCTGGCTGCGGGGGTTGGCCTTGTCCCCGCGAACCTTAACAATCTGATTGTTCTCGACCCGAACCTCGAGCCCGCATAGATTTCCTCACAATACACATGATGTTTTTTTCCAATCCATTTTTATCCTCCATTGTATTGAGTTTTGGTCATTTTGTCAGTTGACGAAAATTTTTTTTGAGGGTCCGATCGAATCGTCCTTTTTTTCTGTATGATCATAGAGGGTAGGAAATCACTTATTCAAAGTCAAGGGATGATTGTCCTTTTTGCAGTGGGTTCAAACCATTTATCCCGGGTACATGTCATGCCAAGGCCCTTGAATTTCGGATTCCGGACGGTAAACGGTTTGTTTAAAAATGAGAAAATCAGGGTTAGAAAGCCAAGGGATTTGGTAGAATTATTCTATTCTTCCTTTCTTCTATAGCTCTAATCGATCTGGACTTTCTTAATAGAAATAGCTTGTTTTTATTAAAAAAAGGGATTATACTGCCGCATTCACAAAAGCGCATTTTTTGTAGTGTGCGGGTTTCGTGCTGAGGGGAAGAACCATTTTAATAGTGGCGACCTTAATGTTTGGAACCAAGAAAATTTTTTGAAAGGAGGTTTCCACTATGGCTAATGGCATTATCAAATGGTTCAGCGACCAGAAAGGTTATGGATTCATTGAACAAGAAGATGGTCCGGATGTATTTGTTCATCATTCAGGGATCAATGCAACTGGTTTCAAGTCTCTCAACGAGGGTGATCGGGTTTCATATGACGTAGAGGAAGGACAGAAAGGTCCTTCTGCCGTCAATGTAACTGTATTGTAACCGGCTATTTAAAACAAAAAGACAGGCGCTTAATTGGATTGTTCGATTAAGCGTTTTTTTTTGGTAAGCCTTTTTTTTGGGAGTGAGGTGAAAAAATGGAAAAAAGAATTGTTTTGATCGGTGCCGGAAGTGCCCAGTTTGGCTTTGATATGCTGGGAGATATTTTTCAAAGTACTGTATTGGAGGGGAGTCATGTGGTCCTTCACGACATTAACCCGGAACCGCTTTCCAAAGTTGAAGCCGCCGGTCAGGCGTTTCTTCGGGAACACAACCTGTCCTTTACATTATCGGCAACGACATCGCGGACAGAAGCCCTTAAAGGCGCTGATTTCTGTACCATTTCCATTGAGGTTGGCGACCGGTTTGCCTTATGGGAGCAGGACTGGCGGGTTCCCCAGCAGTTTGGCATCCGGCAGGTTTTCGGGGAAAACGGCGGTCCCGGCGGACTTTTTCATTCCCTGCGCATCATTCCCCCGATTCTTGACATCTGCGCGGATATCCTCACCATCTGTCCGGATGCCCATGTGTTTAATTACAGCAATCCCATGAGTCGAATCTGTACGACGGTTCATCGGAAGTATCCGGATTTGAAGTTTATCGGTCTGTGTCATGAAATCGCCTCCCTTGAGCAGCATCTGCCTCAGATTT
>JAUXCK010000194.1 GCA_030618925.1 Desulfobacteraceae bacterium | reverse complement strand
TTAAACAGGCAACTCAAGGTGCCTTCTTTTCCAGCAAGTGCTGTTAGGGGAGATGGTGTGGGAAAAACATTGCAGGAATGTATGAAATTGACTTTGCAATCCTTACAAAAACAATTCAACTGGGCCAAGTGAGCGCTTATCCATGAGACAAAACATAGTCATTGCCGGTGACCTCACATTTATTAATTTAAGTGAAATCTTTCAGCTTCTCGGGGCGAACGGCATTACGGGCACGCTTCACATTATGAGCAAGTATGCGGAAACCCCCGGCACTATATATTTCCAAAAAGGAAATCCGATTGATGCAGTAGTTGGCTCGATAACCGGGCTTGAAGCCGTATATTCTTTATTTGGATGGATAGAAGGGTCATTTGAATTTGTAAAAGAGCCGGTCGCCACCGCCCGAACAATTCAAAAATCAAGAATGGAGATAATCCTTGACTGCACCAAGATGCTTGATGAAGGATTAATAGAGAAAGTGAGCACAGTCTCCTTTGAGAAAACGACGGATGAGGATTCAGGGGCCTCAGTTATTCCTGTGGTTAAAGGTCCCCTTGTTGACTATATGTATGTTGCGGATGAGGAAGATCATCGTGAGGGCGATATCATCTTTAAGCAGGGTAGACATGGAAATTGGAGTTGGGTCGTCCTTGATGGTATTCTGGAAATCCGGAGAGAAACCCCTGGCGGCCAGATCCCAATTGTACGTGTCGGCACAGGCGCTTTTATCGGAAGTATTGACGCATTTCTGTCTCAAAGCAGTGTCCGCAGCTATACAGTCGTCGCTGTCGGTAATGTGCAGCTTGGTGTCCTCGATTCCCAGCGTCTTTCACAGGAGAATGCACTGTTTTCTGTAAATTTTAGAAGCATCATTAAAAGTGTTGACAAGCGACTGAAACAGTCGGCCAACCTGATATGTGATGTTCAGCAGAACAAGAAAAAGGCAGATGATTTTTTAAGTGGCAAAGAGCAAATTATTAAACAGGGTCAGAAAAAAAATGATGTTTCTTTCATTGAACAGGGAACTGCCTATATCACCCGCAAGACAAACAGGGGCGATCTACTGCTGGCAAGGCTAGACGATGGGGATTTTATTGGCAAGCTTCCATTTCTTGATCTGGGACAGGAACCTCACCAGGCGTCAGTTTTTGCATCTGAAGATCTTGAATTGCAGCCTGTTGGTCTTGAAGAATTGCAAAAGGAATATAACCGGTTGTCAGCCACCATGAAAAATTTTATAGAAAATACATCAGCCATTATCGCAACAATTACCCAGATGGCGTATGAACTGGGGGACTCTTAGGAAAGTATGAAAGAAAAAAATAGAAAATACGATCGTATTAAATCACTAAATCTGCTTAATTATATCTGTACTGATGAAAACGGAAAGGAATCGATTCAGGGAATGGGGCGGACACTAAATGTCAGCCGGGGGGGAATCCTTCTTGAAACCCATGTTCCCATACAATTGTCCCATGAGGTTGCATTTACGATCGGTATCGAAGATGAGCTGATTGATATTAAAGGCAGTGTGGTTTATTGCAAACTAAATGAGAAGAATAAATATGAATCCGGGATAAATTTTTTTGACATTAATGACACTGCCCAGCAGATTCTAAATAAATATATCATTGCCTTCCGAAAACAGCCTGCATAACCCTGCCACAAACCTGTTATTATTTCACTTCTTAAACCCTCTTGACTTGCTTTTATCAAACTTTCCATCTATAACCTCAATCTGTATTTGCAGCAAATAAGGTAAGAATGCTTTTTTTAAAGCAATGCACCTTGTTGGCGTCATCCTCTATCTTTCTATCAAAACAAGGGAATAAAATTCATGGAAAACGCTGTCTTTGAAACCGATTTTGCGGATCTGAAACTGGTCAAAAGAGGTAAAGTTCGAGATATATATGACCTTGGCGAATCCCTGTTGATGGTGGCGACAGATAGAATCTCGGCCTTTGATGTGATTATGCCAAACCCCATCCCCGAGAAAGGCAAAATTCTTACCCAAATATCGCTTTTCTGGTTCGATGTAATGAAACCGCTGGTCAATAATCATGTTATTTCGAGTCGCGTAGAGGAGTATCCTGCTGTCTGTCAGCCTTATGCGGACAGCCTTCACGGGCGGAGCATGCTTGTGAAAAAGGCAGAACCTTTTTCGATTGAATGCGTTGTCAGAGGATATATTTCAGGATCAGGGTGGAAATCGTACAAAGAAAGTCAGCGCATATGCGGTATTCAGTTGCCGCCGGATCTGAAAGAGTCGGATAAACTCTCCGAACCCATTTTTACCCCCTCAACAAAAGAAGAGATCGGTCAGCACGATATCAATATTGATTTTGATGAGGCGATTGAGCGGATAGGGGAGAGGCATGCAGAACAACTTAGAGATCTTAGCCTGCTGATCTACAGAAAGGGAATTGAGCTTGCGGATAAAAAGGGTATCATTATCGCAGACACAAAATTCGAATTTGGCGTTGAAGGGGAGGAGATTATCCTGATCGATGAAGTGTTAACACCCGATTCATCGCGGTTCTGGCCAAAAGAATCATACAACCCAGGGGGCGCGCAATTAAGTTTTGACAAACAGTATCTCAGGGATTATCTCCTTTCGCTTGACTGGGATAAAGCACCGCCGGCGCCGGAACTGCCTGACGAGGTCATTCATAATACCAAACAAAAATATCTGGATGCATTAAATCTTCTCACAGGGCATGGACTTTAATCTGGAAAAAATTGATCTGGCGCTCATTGATTTATCAATCAGCACCTTTCGTATCACAACCCATACAGGAATCAATGACCTCAAAGCTTCGATGGCCGATGTGGGACTGCTGGTTCCCCCGTTGATCGTCAAGGGGGCAGGGCTCAAGTATACGGTTATCAGCGGGTTCCGCCGGTTATCGGCAGCAGTCGACCTCGGCTATCGTTATATTGAGGCAAGGGTGCTTGATCCCGGCACACCGATGATAAATCGCGCCAAATTCGCGATTGCGGAAAATTCTTTTCAACGACAATTAAATGTCATCGAACAATCCCGGTCAGTTCAACTCCTCTCCTCTTTTTTTTCGTCTGAAAAAAAATTTACCCGGGCTGCCGCAGATCTTTTTTTGCCGGCGAATCCGTCAATCCGCCAGAAACTCCTGCGCCTTTCCACCTTGCCTGAGTGTCTGCAGAACTCCGTCCTGAACAAGACGGTTTCATTTATCGTCTCGCTTGAGCTTGAAAAATATGAGCCGACCGATATTATTCGCGTGTCCGGCTTGTTTGATATGCTGAAGCCCAGTCTGAGCAAACAAAGGGAAATTGTCACCCTGTTGTCTGAAATTTCTTTAATTGAAAACATTGCCATTTCAGATATTGTGGAAGAAGAAATGATTCAGAACATTATGACAAACGATGCCATTGACCGATCTCAAAAAATGGAGAAGATAAGGATTGGCCTGAAACAAAGACGGTTTCCCGAAATAACCCGGGCCGAACAAAAATTTAAAAGCAGCATCAAAGCCTTGAAGCTTGATGGCAATACCAGGCTGTTGCCGCCCAAGTCATTTGAAGGAACCACCTATTTTTTAAATTTCAGTTTTCGCAATGCTGACGAACTTAAAAAATGCCAGGTCATGATGAATAAAATCATTAAAAATCCAGCCATCCATGATATTTTAAATTCATAATTCACTTATCGCCCCCGGATATCGCCGGATCATCCTCCTTGTCCATGGTCAGGGGGCAAAGGGATGTCGCGCCTTTGTCATGTATTTCCTGCTTGACCTGTTGGCCCTTATTGATTAGGATTGTGAACTATTGGGCAAACCAAAATGCCAGGAAGCACCATTCCCGGTGCTTGATCATAAAAGGAGCGAGAAATGGCAGTCATCACCATAGCCAGACAGTTTGGGGCTGGAGGAAAAACACTTGGCGGACGTGTGGCAGAGGAACTCGGATATTCCTTTATTGATACAGAACTTATCACACGGGTTGCCAGAAAGGCAAAAGTGACCACAGACTGGGTCGAATCAATAGAAAAGGAGGCGGGCAACTCCTTAATGAATTTTATTGCCGGGCTGGTGACCAAAAGTTTTCTGGACCGTATTCTGGATGAATCAAAAGGATACATTGATGAAGATATATACATCGACAAGCTTTATGAGGTGATCGAGCAACTTGCCAAAGAGGGAGACTGTGTCATTATGGGAAGGGGCGGGCAGTATATCTTGAGCAATCACGAGAATGTGATTCATCTGCTGCTGATCGGGAAATTTGAAGACCGTATCGCGTTTATGGAAAAAAACTATCGCTTGTCCACAATTGATGCCAGGAATTCCGTCATCACCCAGGATAAGAAGCGGTTAAACCTGTACCGGAAATTTAAAAAACAGGATTATGACCAGCCGGAACTTTATGACATTGTGTTAAACATGAGCAGACTGAACATGGAAGAGGCGGTGAAAATTGTGTGCGGTCTTGTCAGTCATGCGTGAGGCAGTATTTCATTGGGAATATCGAGGCTTTTTATAGATGAAAACGTGCTTGATTGCCCTGAGACGGTTTTAATTCAGAACCGGCTTAATGTGCCGGTTGAGATCGTCCGGGACAGTCGGGAGGTGTATAAGAGTATTTTATCTGAAGAAGATCCTGTCCTTGCTGGAAAGCACACCCTGTTTCTTACCAAAAACAAAGGGGCTTTTATAAAAAACTGCCCCGGCACCCGGCATTACACCTGTTGTGGCTACAAAATTCTTCACATCGGCACATACTGCACAATGGATTGTTCCTATTGCATTCTACAATCTTATTTCCATCCCCCGGCCTTACAATACTTTGTAAACCATCAGGACCTTTTTATAGAACTGGATTCTGTTTTTAAGTCAAAAGAGATCAACAGGATTGGTACAGGTGAATTTACCGACAGCCTGATTTGGGAAAACCTGTCAGACCTGACACACGCACTTGTTGCCGGATTTTCAGCGCAGACCGCGGCTGTGCTTGAATTGAAAACCAAGACGACGGGTGTCGGAAGATTACAGGATCTGCCCCATAACCGGAAAACGATTGTGTCATGGTCCATGAACACCGAAAAAGTGATTTGTCAGGAAGAGCGGCGAACTTCAGCTCTATCGGAAAGACTGGCGGCAGCAGCCCGATGTGAATCCTGGGGGTATCCCCTTGCCTTTCATTTTGATCCCATGATGATTTATGACGGGTGTGAAAAGGAATACCGGGAAGTCGTTAAACAGATATTTGCCTATGTTTCGCCGGAGAATGTGGTCTGGATCAGCATCGGCAGTTTTCGGTTCACCCCATCCCTAAAGCCGATTATTCAGGATCGTTTTCCGCAGTCAAAAATCATTTACGGGGAGTTTATTTCAGGGCTTGATGGAAAAATGCGATATTTTAAACCATTGCGCATTAAACTGTATAAAATGATGGCCGCCATGATAAAAGAGGCGGCACCGGAGGTCCTGGTCTATTTTTGTATGGAGGATGATGACGTATGGGAAAAATCTCTAGGTTTTTCGCCATCAGAACGCGGCGGTCTCCCAAAGATGCTGGATGAAAGCGCAGCCAGGCATTGCGGCCTGGATGTGGGCTAACGCAGAATTTTTTGTGCCAAAGACATTCTAAAAGGCTATGGGGAACGATTTGAAGAAAACACTGTCTGTTTTCTGTCTGCTTCTTGTGCTTGGTGTTGGCACAACATCTCAAGCAGAAGACGGGATTTTTGTGAAATGGGTGGCTGACGGGGATACGATTCTTCTTTCAGACAGACGTTGGGTCCGCTACATCGGGATCGACGCACCCGAGATCGATCATCACATCCCCGGGAAAAAGAATCAGAAAGCCGAACCTTTTGGAACAGCGGCACGTGATTTTAACCGGAAGATACTGGCTTCCCACAAAATTCGATTGGAGTTTGATTCAGAACGCCATGACAGATATGGTCGCACGCTGGCATATGTCTTTTTGCCGGATGGCACCTTGATCAATGAAAAGATGATTAGAGAAGGCCTTGCCTTTTGTTTGCCCATGAAACCAAATACCCGGTATGAGT
>JAUXCK010000061.1 GCA_030618925.1 Desulfobacteraceae bacterium | reverse complement strand
GTGAGAAGTGGGAAGTAAGAAGGCAGAAGTGTCTTGCCAGAACATCCCGCCCTGCACCATCGATCCCCATCAGATGCCCCTTTACAGGGCCAAACGGAAAACGAACCTCTTCTTTAATAAATGAAGCCGTATAATTGATATTGCCGATGCTCAGCAGAATATCATCCACGGGCCCGGAAAACCGGTGTTGTATATTCCCGGTGATTCTTTTCCTGTCCTGCCCTGAAAGGTCACTCAAGAGCCCTTCATTCAAACGATTGTTTTCCGTTAACCTGTCAAACGGCCCGGGGAAGACAATTTCCAGGGGATTTTGCCCTTCTGCATTTACTTCCCTGAACATGAGCCGGACAGTCTTTGGCGATTTTTTTCTGGGTAAAAAAGTGGAGAGGGAAATGACGACGTCACCATTATCCCGGCGTGACCCTTTAGAAAAGATCGACAGCGCCTTTTGGTTGGCAAACCGGGAGGTCACCGCCTGTTTTATCTCCCCCGGGAAATCAATATAATCACTCAGGATCAGATTTTTTATCTCCTCATCTTTTTTGCCGATAAAATATGCAAATTGAGCGAACCTTGCGATGGAATAATCCTCTCTGATATTCACAGTACCAATCATCGGCACCTGTGTCAGTTTCAGAGTGACCTGATCTGACAATTCGATTGATTCCGGACGGATGCTTTCAAAAGGGCCATAGGGAATGGGCGGGAATACCATAAAGTTGCCAGGATGATCCCTAAACGCCGGGGTGTTGTTTATCTTATGATAGTCGGGTCTTGTATGAATTCCGTTTCCAGCAAAAATATCCTCAGGGTAAAACTTGAAGATGGGGAAAAAAGATCTTTCTTCAAATCTGACAAATAAGGGTGTGTTGTTGCAGATGACCTCAGCGCAAAGGCTGATCAGGTAGAGGATGAGAAGGATCCACAACGAGAAATAAGCTCTCTTCATCTCCCTGAAATACTGGAAACGTTTCCTGGCAATCGGGTTGTTCAAAAATTGGAGCCGCATAGGCGCTTTTTAATTTTCCTGAAAATTTATCCTGGGATCGATAAGAACATACAAAAAATCTGAAAGAATATTTCCGACAAGGCCGAGCATGGCCGTGATGGATAAAATACCCATAAAAACAGGGTAGTCCCGTCCGACGATGGCTTCCAGGCTCAGGCGGCCCATACCCGGAATCTCGAATACCTGCTCTATGATGACGGATCCGGCAAACATGACCGTCAGTATTGAACCAAATCCAGTGGCAATGGGAATCAAAGAATTTCTAAGTGCATGCCCCCAGATGGCCCGGGTAAAGCTGCCCCCCCTGGCAAGCACAGTCCTCACATAATCTTTACTGATCTGCTCGAGAAGGGAATTTTTCATGAGAAAGGTCAGAACGGCAAAATTGCCGATGACGTAGCATAAAACAGGTAAAAACATGTGGCTGAAAATATCTTTTGTTTGTCCCCACATTGTCATTTCAGCAAAGTTGTCTGAGTGAAAACCGGATACCGGAAAGAAATCCCACAAGCCCTCTATCGTCCCGCAAAAAAACATTTTCAGGACCATTCCAAACGCAAAAGGGGGAATGGCATACCCGACGAACACAATGATGCTCGAAGCCAGATCAAACATCCTGTTATGCCGCAGTGCTTTCAGGATACCCAGAGGGATACATACCAGGTAAGATAAAATGAATCCGGTGATGCCGAAAATAAGGGATACCCTAAAACGCTCCCTGATCAGCTGCCACGCTGTTTTGTTAGGGAACCTGTAGGATTCCATGGACATGCCCAATTTGTCCGTCACCAGCCACTGCCAATATTGTTGATAAAAAGGCTTGTCAAATCCAAAATGCTTTTCAATGGCTTTTCTCTGATCCTCGGAAATAGACGCCATGGTATCTCCGCCCCTGCCGGATTCAGAAGCACCGATCCCTTTCATCTGCATGATCATTTGCTCTACTGGGCCCCCGGGCACGAACTGGATCAGACCGAAACACAAAATCGTGATGCCGATAAAGGTGGGAATGACCAGAAGAAATCGCCTTATGAAATAATCTATTCTTTCCATTTGTTAAAAGGGTTTTTCAGACAACGGATCAGTTGATAAATAGTGGTGGATCATTTGACCGGCTTTTAATATACATTAAAGGCCTCATCTTTTCAAGTTATTGGAAAACAGATCAGCATGAGGTCGGTCACATCCAGTTACCACCTTGACACCCCATCCGATTTTTAGGTATACATAATTGTTCATACCCTGTCTTTTTCTCTCAGAAAAAATGAATTGTTATAAACCAAATGGGTAGTGACCATATGTCAAGATGGATACCATAACAGAAATAATGACAGAATTATAAGGGTTGATGATGAGTGACACGGCAATCAAGCGCTTCATCGGCAAGGAGATTTTTCCTGGATACCGTCCGGGGGATTCACCGGATGGGACAAGGGAAAGTATGGAGTTCTGATGACCAGCACACACTCCCGGTTCATAAATGCCAAAAAAAGCCCCATGTTTATTTTCCTGGCGGCACTGACCATCAGCTCAACTGCCGGATTACAGGCCTGGCGTACCCTTTTTGATAATTTTGCCATCCGGGTCGCAGGCCTTGACGGAAGCCATGTGGGGGTCATTCAATCTGTTCGTGAAATACCGGGATTCCTTGCAATTTTAGTGGTTTATATACTTCTAATCCTTAAAGAACATCACCTTTCCGCCCTGTCGGTTCTTTGCCTGGGTGTTGGCGTGGCGGTCACCGGTTTTTTCCCCACCTGGATTGGCCTTGTTTTCACGACACTTTTAATGAGTTTTGGATTTCATTATTTTGAAACCACCAACCAGTCCCTCACACTTCAGTATTTCGACAGCACAGTATCCCCCTGGGTTTTTGGGAAACTTCGAAGCCTGGCGGCTGCATCCAACATCGGTGTGGGTACCCTCATTTTCCTTCTCTCACCTGTATCAAGTTTTGTTCAGATATATTTTTTTACCGGGTGTTTAATTATGGCGACCGGTATCTGGGGACTGTTCCAAAAGCCCACCGACAAAAATATTCTGCCCCAGAAGAAAACAATGGTGTTCCGGAAAAAATATTCCTTATTTTATTTCCTCACTTTTATGGCAGGCGCCCGGAGACAGATTTTCATAGCGTTTGCGGTGTTCCTTCTTGTTAAAAAATTCGACTTTACAGTACAGGAGGTGACTGCCCTTTTTGTACTGAATAATATGATCAATTATTTTCTGAGCCCGATGATCGGGAAGGGAATTATCCGGTTCGGTGAGCGGAAAATCCTTTCTTTAGAGTATTTCAGCCTGCTGTTTATCTTTCTGGCGTATGCAGCTGTGGAATCGAGGATTCTGGTGGCGGTCCTTTACATCCTGGATCATATCTTTTTCAACTTTTCCATTGCCATTCGAACCTATTTCCAGAAAATCGGGGAGCCCTCGGATATTGCGCCGAGTATGGCTGTGGGGTTCACCATCAATCATATTGCAGCAGTTGTTCTACCGGCCCTCGGGGGGTTTCTCTGGATGCTCGATTATCGCGTTCCCTTTATATGCGGGGCAATACTGAGCGGCATCTCTTTAATTGCCGTCCAACGGATCCGGGTTCCTGCATCTGTAACAGAAACCCGGCCCCCTGATTAACCGGATTGTGCCCTTATTCATCTGCTGCTTTTAAAGCGGCCATGGCTTCCTGTACCGTCTTAATCCTCTTTTCAACCCGATCCGCATCATGGCGGTCAAGGTCGAGGCTGGACGCCTCCTTAAGGAGGACTGAGGCAGATTCCAGGGCTGCAGCAGTTCCCTTGCCGATCTCTACGTCTGCCTTATACCAGAGGATCATAAGATCAAGTGATGTTAACCGTGAAGAGACGGTCCTTTTATGCGCCTTTGAAACCGCATAGCACATGGCCGTGTTCAATTCAGACTTGATACCTTCAAAATCCGGCAAACCCGGGACTTTCAGCAGGGCATCCGCCTTCTCAATATAATAGTTAAATATAAACGGAAAAATCTCATTCTTAGTGTATTCTTCCTGAATAGTTTCAGGCAGGATCCCACCCGGCATTGAAAGCATCCGGTACGTGCCCATGGGGGCAAACCTGCCTTGCCAGACTTCTACAGCGCCGTCAACCTCTTTGAGAAAATAATCATGTGTGTTCATTATGCTGGCAATAAAAACCGGCAGCATAATCAACACCAGACAGGCGATAAACCTGATCGCCGATCCTTTCAATGATTCCATGTTTTCCTTTTGTTCTACTGCAGTCTTCTCAGCCGCCGCCTTCTCCTCAGCCGCCTTCTTCTCTGCTGCAACCTTCTCGGCCGCCTTCTCAGCCGCCTTCTTCTCCTCGGCCGCTTTCTTTTCCGCTTCAGCCTTCTCAGCCGCCATCTTCTCCTCGGCTGCTTTCTTTTCCGCCGCAGCCTTCTCGGCTGTCACTTTCTTTTTGGGTACTGCTTTTTTGGGTGCTGCTTTTTTAGGCGCTGCTTTCCTGGCAGCAGCCTTTTTGGGAGCTGCCTTTTTTCTGGCTGATATTTTTCCGGCTTTCTGCTTTTTTGTCTTTTTTTCCTCTGAAGTTGATTTTAACAGATCCTTTTTTGCCATTGTGGCCCCTTTTATGTTAAATCTTCTTAGTGCACATCACCTGAATTTATAAGTGACATTAATGAAGGCACTCATTTTGAATTAATGCCCGTAAATTCAATATTTTTAATGGCAACCTTATATAAGAGCAAACCTGTTTTGTAAACATTTTTTTCTTCTCGCCCGACCCGGCCCTTCCCTGTTGACACGATTCCCGGGTCATGCAAAAAATTTTTCTCTGTCATTGGATCGGATCGGGTATACCACGATCAACCCCATATCATTTTGTTAAAAACCCACGCCTTAGCCAAAACAGCAGGTGAAACAAATGGATCTATCATCGACAGACAGAATTCTGACTCAAGGCCTAACACCATTTTTAGTATTGACACTTGAAAAGACAATACGCTATCAAGGAAATCAAAAAGAATTCCATTGGCACCGGGTGTGTTTTGATTCGCATATGACCTGAATGAGATGTTGAACCACAAATAAATTCCCATGGAGGTAATCATATGAGTTTGCTGAGTAAGATGAACGCAGGAAATTTTATAGTGCTGGCCGAGATGGAACCCCCGAAAGGCGTAGATATTTCTTCAATGGTCGCAAATGCAACAAAAGTGAAAGGCGTGGTGGATGCCTTTGTTGTCCCGGAAATGAGCAATGCGGTCATGCGAATGAGCGCCCTTGGGGGAGCGATGATTTTACAGAATAAAGGGCTTGAAACGATCATGCAGGTCTGTTGCCGCGATCGTAATCGACTTGCAATACAAGCTGACCTGCTTGCCGCCAATGGATGCAAAATTCAGAATATCATGGCCGTCACCGGCGAAGATCCAAGCTTTGGAGACCATCACCAGGCAGCCGCAGTTTATGATATTGACCTGGCTGAATTGCTCCAATGCATTCAAGGCATGCAAAATGGCAAGGATATGGCAGGAACCGATTTGGCGGGATCCCCACAATTCCTCATCGGTTCAACCCTCAATCCCGGTGTCAAGGATGATGCCCTTGAGCTTGAAATTGAAGAAATGGAGAAAAAAATTATCGCAGGCGTCAAATTTTTCATTACCACACCTGTTTTTGACCTCACGATTGTTAAACCTTTCCTGGAGAGAGTCGACCAGGAAAAGATAAAAATCATTCCAACCATACTGGTTCTTAAATCCCTGGGGATGGCGCGATATATGGCCCGAAATATGCCCCATGTTCACCTGGCGGATGATTTGGTCAAACGGATTCAGATCCGGTGATAAAGTCCGTGAATGCATTGGAATTGCTAAGGAAATGACCATCAGCTTAAAACAGCAAGGATTCAGCGGCATGATGATTTCAACCATCGGCTGGGAAGACAGGCTGCCGGATGTCCTGGGAACCATGGTCGGATAACCGTGGTAAAGTGTAGAATAATAAGACCGGGCGTAGTAAAATACAACATATAATTTAACCCGCTTAAAATAATATAAAATTTATTAGTTTATGGACAAAAACAATTTCATGCTCACCCCCCATTGTAGGATTTCCCAACACAATAGATGCCTCTCAACTTTTTTCTTGTCCAAAGATATGAAATATAAATAATACATAAAAACAGTATGATATAGGAATGATCCACCTGTTTCGAACACCTGGCACGCCCCTTGCTATTTTATCATCCCATATGACAACACAATTCACACTCCCAAAACACATCAAAAAGGAGCAGGAACATGGCAATTAAAGACGGGCGAAGAAGTCATTTCGGATACGGATCATCTTACAGAAAAGGAACACAGCGGGACGCTCAAAAGAATCATGGCATCAAAACCGTGTTGGGAGGACAGGTCTGGATGATATCACCGGACAAAAATGCCTCAACATCAAACCCCTGTATCTGGATGCAGGCCGGTGTGGCGAAATTTAAAAACTGCAATAATTATTATGATTGCACTTCCTGTAAATATGACCTTGGCATGCAAAAACAGGTGGCAAAGGGCAAGCAAATAAGCTGGCAGAATGCCATGCGGAAACACCCTGATATGGACAGGACCTGCCGCCACAGCCTCACCCATCGAATTGAAAACCGGGCCTGTGCCTATGACTATCAGTGTGCCTCATGCGATTTCGACCAGTTTTTCGAAGATGTCTGGACATCTAAAACAGGTGTCACACCATTTGATATGGCGCATGTGAAAGGGTTTGATATGCCGGCCGACACTCATTTCCATGATGGACACACCTGGGCCCGGATCGAGAGCGGTGGCAATATTCGCATTGGACTGGACGATTTTTCTCTGAAGCTGCTCGGGAAGGCGGATGGATTTGATCTTCCCCTCATGGGAAAAGAGCTCGACCAGGGCGCACCCGGATGGGGACTGAAGCGAGAAAAAAATGCCGCTGATGTTCTCTCTCCTGTGAACGGTGTCATTATGGAAGTCAATTCAAACGTGCGGGAACACCCTGAACTGGCGAATCAGGATCCATATGGTGACGGATGGCTATTTCTGGTACGAACACCGGAGATGAAAAAAACCATGAAAAGCCTGATGGCTGGAACACAAAGCATTGACTGGATCAATAAAGAGATCAACAGCCTGGAATCCATGATTGAAGAAGTTGCAGGGCCTTTAACAGCAGACGGCGGTTATCTCACTGATGATATTTACGGTGCACTTCCGGCTCTGGGTTGGCACAAATTAACAAAAACATTTCTAAAAACATAGTCACTCTCATATCAGGAGCACGCCATGAAGCCAATCCGTTCAGATAACCCGAAAGCGCCTAAACAGCAGCCCTGCATATGGATGCAGGCCAGAGTGGTTCGCCAAAAGTTGTGCAACGCAGAGTTTCAATGCAAGCCCTGCCGTTTTGATAAAACAATGCAGCAGGTTGCCTGGGAAAACAAAAGGCAAAGGGCGCGGGGCCGCATCCCTTCAGGTAAAAAGGGTCAGGTCATTTTCTGGAAAGACAAACTAAAGGAACTGCCTGTGTGGAAACGACCCTGTCTGCACCACATGAAAAATCGGATTGATTTTCGAGCCTGCACAAATGACTATCAGTGTGGGAGCTGTGAATTTGATCAATATTTTCAGGATCAATTTACGGTCCATGCGGTGGTCAAGCCAGTGGCGGTTCTTGATGTCCATGGCTTCAGGATCCCCCAGGGGTATTACCTCCACCATGGCCATACCTGGGTAAGAATCGAAGAAAATTCAGAGGTGAGGATCGGCCTGGATGATTTTGCACTGCGGACATTCGGTCCCCTTGATAAAATTGCTGCACCGCTCATGGGAAAAGAGCTCAAACAGGAGAGCCGGGATATTGCGTTAAAAAGGGGCGCACTTGAAGCAAAACTGCTTTCGCCTGTCAGCGGGGTCATTACCGCCACGAATATCGACTTAATGGAGCAGGGAAAGAAAACCGATCTCGATCCTTATACCAATGGATGGGTGGCAAGAGTTCATGCACCCGACCTGCGCCGGGAATTAAAACATTTAATGATCGGGGCCGAGGCGAAAAAATTTCTTGCTGTGGAAGTAGATGATCTGTACCAGGTCATTGAGGAAGAGGCCGGACCTCTCGCAGCAGACGGTGGTACACTGGGCAATGATATTTACGGCAACCTTCCCGAAACCAGCTGGGATCGTTTGACAAAACGGTTTCTGCGCACTTGATCATCATCGTGAATAAAAAAGCTCGCCGCTAAACGACGCTTGACCGAAATGACTTCTATGGATCTGATCCATTAATTTGTTCAAGCGTTTTCCCCCTGACTTCATCGGGAAGGTTGTACTTTCTAAAAGCCAAAAATCCCAGCAGGGAGATAACGCCTACCAGAGGCTCCACTATTCTTATGCCCAATGGGTTCTCTGTATTGTAACCAAAGGGTTCCAGAACAATCCCGATCAGGAAAATGTGTATTCCAAAAGCTGTTTTTAAAAAAATGAATTTAATTTTAAAGAAGGCTTATACCCTGAATTGAATGCGCTGTCAAGATGATGGCAGCACGACAAATTATTGGGAAAAGGCCAGGAGAACATTGAACCGGGTTTCATATAACCTTTTTCCGTTTAAAAAAATAAGTGCTATTTGTGCCAGTGCTTCAAGCTGCTCCATCATCGGGTAGTGCCCCATCTTCCCGAAATCTATCTGTCTTCAACCGACAACATATTCCTTAACTCCTTTTTACTTCCCAGGGTAAGGGTATTCAGAGACCCGCCGCCGTCAATGGGGATGCATGCACCGTTAATATAACCGGCCAGATCTGATGCAAGAAAAATAATGAGCTGCCCTACTTCCGCGGGCCGACCCATGCGGCGCGTTGGAATCTGAGCCGTAAGCAATGTTGTCATCTCTTCAGGCATCATTTTGACGAGTTCTGTTTCGATGAGGCCGGGAAGAATTGCATTGCAGGTGATTCCATCTTTGGCATGTTACAGAGCAATGGTTTTCGTCATTCCCAATAACGCTGCCTTGCTGGACGCATACCCGATCTGTTTATGCAGCCCGCCGGTGGCCGCTCCTGATGAAATATTGATTATCCTTCCCCGCTGTTTCTCGATCATCGGACCGATCACCTGCTTAACCATGTAGAATGCCCCGGAAAGATTTGTGCTGATCTCCTGTTGCCAGGCCTCAATAGACATCTTTGTCAATCTGGCAATGTTGGCCACGATACCTGCATTATTTACCAGAATATCGATGTCCCCAAGGGCGTTCCTTATGTCAGACACCCCGCGCTGAACCTGTTCGGGATCTGAGATATCAAACCGAACGGCGCAGGATTTTCCACCTGCTTTTTCGATGTCAATCGCGGTCTGTTCCACGTCAGGCGATATGTCGCCCACGCCCACATCAGCACCCTGGTCTGCCAGAAGCAGGGCGCTTGCACGGCCGATCCCACGGGCTGCCCCGGTGATCAATACCACTTTCCCCTTTAATAATGTCATCAAACCTCCTTTTCTTGCAGGTATTTACGGTCTCATTTGCGGGCCAACTCTGCCTGCCTCCGGCGGTCCGAAGGCAACTTTATCAATTTTCCTCGTACTAATAATACCATAATTGTTTAGACATTAATTGTATCTGAAAAGCACTATTTTCAGTATTTTGTGGCCGATCATGTCTAAATATAAACGCCCTTATCAGTAAGTCACCAGCGCTTCCATCTTTTTGATGATCTCATCTTTCCCGACCCCTGGCTCGAATACCAGGGCAACACCCATCTCTTCCAGCTTTTTCCTGTCGCCGCCGGTAATAATCGATCCACCGACCACTACCGGTATATCCGCATTCTGTGTGTCCAATAATTTTAGAATGCCAGGCATGAAATATAAGTATTCCCAGGAATGGCACGAAATTCCGATGGCATCAGCAGCTTCATGGATACCGGCTTTGACAATACTCTCAGGGGTCTGAAATCTTCCAAGGTAAATCACTTCCATCCCGGCTTCCATTAGAATCCGTGAAACAGCGATGGCACCAGCTTCATGTTGATCCAATCCCACCATCCCGATCACTATCCTTGCTTTTCTCATGATATTATGTCCTATCCTAATTTCTTTTAAAGAATCCCACCGCTGAACTTCGGCGGGGATGGGGATTTACACCTCAAACCCCGTGCGCATGCCCGTGAACGAAAAATTACAACTTGCCCTCTATTAAATCACAGGTTCCATCAAACCAAACGGGTCATAAGGATGGT
>JAUXCK010000245.1 GCA_030618925.1 Desulfobacteraceae bacterium | reverse complement strand
TTGGCTCACAGAACGACATGGCTACGATCCGACTTCAATACAGTAAGCCCGACCTTTTTAGAAGAAGTCGTCAGGGGGCGTCACCACTTCGTCACCCCTCCCCTGCAGCATGAACTGAAATCCAAATGGGAAAATGAATGCGCTGTCGGGATCCTCAATGCACCTGACCCCTCCTTTGATCCGGCAACCGATAAAAATCTAATCCGGCGGTACCGGGCAAAGGATCATATTCCGGGAAAAAATGAGAACAAACAAGCCCTCCAGAAAGCGCTGGGTCTTATTCAGGATGAGGAAGCCCCTCTCTTTTTCTGGCCTTCCCGCCTCGACGTGATCCAAAAAGGATGCCAGCTGCTTGCAGAAATTCTCTATCACGTTGTCTCACGCTATTGGCACCAGAACCTGGAAATTGTATTTATTGCCAACGGCGACTTTAGAATTCATTTTGAAAATATCGCACAATTTCATGGGCTGGACCAACGGGTGGCCATTTGTGATTTTAACGAGCAGCTGGCAAGTCTGGCCTACGGCGCTTCAGATTTTATACTCATGCCGTCTTTGTTCGAGCCCTGCGGCCTGCCGCAAATGATCGGCCCTATCTACGGCACCTTGCCCATTGCCCATGACACAGGGGGAATACACGACACAGTGTCCCACTTGAACATCAAACAGAACAAAGGAAACGGATTTCTTTTCGAAACCTTTGATTCAAACGGGTTGTTCTGGGCAATTGACCAGGCCATGCACTTTTACAATTGTCCGCTGGATATAAAGGCAAGACACATTAGACGAATTATGAGACAAAGCAAAACTTCTTTTAATCATAGCGTTACAGCCAGCCGGTACATTAGCCTTTATGAAAAGATGTTAAAGAGGCCCCTGATTAACTAGGGTCCATCCTTGAATCCTTTTTGAGAAAATTTACACTTATGATGCCTAATGATATCGACACCCTTGTTACATCTCTCCTGGAAAATGATCCCTATCTCATTCCATTTGAAAATGATATCAGACACCGGATCACACAAAGCCGGACGCTGGAAAAGACACTCACGGGCGAAGAAATGACCCTTGCAGGGTTTGCAGCCGGCCATGCCTATTTTGGTCTTCATGCCATCGGCGGCAACTGGATTTTCCGGGAATGGGCACCGAATGCCTCAGCACTTTTTCTTGTGGGTGATATGAGTGCCTGGCAGGAGAAAAAACAGTTTGCCCTGGAAAGAGTTGATGATCACGGTATCTGGGAAATCTGCCTGCCGGAGAATGCCTTGAGCCACGGTGATCTCTACCGGCTCCGGATTCACTGGCCCGAAGGGGAAGGAGACAGAATCCCCGCTTATGCCAGACGGGTTGTGCAGGATCCGGACACACTGATTTTCAACGCCCAGGTCTGGGAGCCGCCTTCAGGATACCGGTGGCAGACCCCCAGCCTTCAATCCCGGTGCCACACCCCGCTTATTTATGAGGCCCATGTGGGAATGGCCCAGGAAGATGAAGGGGTCGGCTCGTTCAAAGCATTCTCCGATAACATCCTTCCGAGAATCTTTAACGCCGGTTACACCGTCCTTCAGTTGATGGCCATCCAAGAGCATCCCTATTATGGATCGTTTGGATATCAAGTTTCCAGTTTTTTTGCCGCTTCATCCAGATTCGGGACACCCGAAGACCTGAAAGAACTGGTTGATCATGCGCATTCCCTGGGCCTTGCAGTAATTATGGACCTGGTCCATTCCCATGCGGCAAGCAATGAAGTAGAAGGCCTGAGCCGTTTCGACGGCACGCCTTATCAATATTTTCACAACGGACCGCGTGGATTTCACCAGGCCTGGGATTCCAGATGTTTTGATTATGGGAAACCAGAGGTGCTTCATTTCCTTCTTTCCAACTGCCGCTTCTGGCTTGAAGAGTACCGGTTCGACGGATTCCGTTTCGACGGTATTACCAGCATGCTGTACCGTGACCATGGCCTGGGGAGGCCTTTCACATCTTATGAACACTATTTTAGCAACAACGTGGACATGGAGGCCTTGACCTATCTGTCCCTCGCAAACCAGCTGATCCATGACGTGCATCCAAATGCAATCACCATTGCCGAGGACATGAGCGGCATGCCGGGGCTGGCAATGCCCCAGGACAAAGGCGGCATGGGGTTTGACTTTCGCCTGGCAATGGGATTGCCCGATTACTGGATTAAACTGGTGAAGGATTGTAAGGATGAAGACTGGCCCACAGGGAACCTGTGGTTTGAATTGACCAACAGGCGGAAGGATGAAAAAACCATCGGTTATGCAGAGTCTCATGATCAGGCCATGGTGGGGGACAAAACATTGATCTTTAGACTCATTGATTCTGATATGTATACGTGTATGCATGTCCATGATCAAAACCTGCGTGTTGACCGCGGTATGGCACTTCACAAACTCATCCGGTTTATCACCCTGGTGACTGCCGGCCATGGATATCTTAATTTCATGGGAAATGAATTCGGGCATCCTGAATGGATCGACTTCCCGCGGGAGGGGAATAACTGGTCCTATCACTATGCCCGAAGGCAGTGGCACCTCGCGGATTCCCCTGATCTGAAATACCGGTTCCTTGCAGCGTTTGACCGGGATATGCTTTCCTGGGCCGGGAAAGTCCACCTGCTCGATCATTCCGGAATCCGGTTGATATACGAATACAATGATGATAAAATATTGGTGTTTGAACGTGCGGGGCTTGTGTTTGCGTTCAACTTCCACCCTGGACGGTCATACGCTGACTATTGTTTTGAAATAACACCGGGCAAATACAAAATGATTTTTAATACCGATGCATTGGAATACGGCGGCCATGGCCGGCTCTCCCGGGGGCAGACTCATTTTACAATGACAGATACGGCTTCGGGCCAAATGAAACATATGATCTGTCTTTATCTTCCCTCACGAACAGCACTTGTCCTGGAGAGGGATTGAGAACAACGAATATCGAATGTCGAATGTCGAAGGGTGGAGTCGCTACGCTCCATCAATTTATATAATTGGCAGAACGAAGCGATACCATCATTCGAAATTCATCCTACCCCACCATTGACAGATACCCGAAATTATTTTATATGTCTCAACAGTAATACATCAATAAAGGAGCTCCCCGATGAAAATCCGCAAAGCTGTTTTCCCTGTCGCAGGGCTTGGCACCAGATTTCTGCCGGCCACAAAGGCCGTACCCAAGGAAATGCTTCCTGTTGTTGACAAACCTTTGATTCAATATGCCGTTGAAGAAGCCCTTGATTCAGGGATTGAGCAAATTATCTTTGTCACCGGAAAACGAAAAACCGCTATAGAAGATCATTTTGACAATGATGTCGAGCTGGAAGACACCTTAAACAAGAAAGGGAAGAAGGACTGTCTCCTCGATGTAACGCGTGTTGTCCCTGACCCCGGCACACTTATTTACACACGTCAGAATCAACCACTGGGACTGGGACACGCGATCTGGTGTGCCCGGCATGTGGTGGGAGATGAACCATTTGCCGTCATTCTGGCGGATGATTTGATAAAATCAAACACCCCTGTACTGGCCCAGATGATTGCGAAGTTCGAAGAAAACATGTCTTCTATTATTGCGGTGATGGAGGTGGCGCCTGCGGATACGGACAAATACGGGATTCTTGATTCAGAGGATATGGGAAACCGTCTCAGTCGGGTTCTGGGGTTAATTGAAAAGCCGACTCCGGACAAAGCCCCTTCAAACCTGGCCATCATCGGACGCTACATTCTGACGCCGGAAATTTTTAGACTCCTTGATATGAAAAAAAAGGGGGCAGGCGGTGAGATACAGATAACCGATGCAATGGCCATGATGTTAAAAGAACAGTCGATTTACGGTTATCGGTTTGAAGGGCATCGTTTTGATTGCGGTGACAAGGCAGGATTTCAGATGGCCAATATCGCATATGCGCTTGAACGACCGGATATTAAATCCCGGTTGAAGCCTTTTCTCGAGGGACTGTAACCCCAAGGGGATCTCCTTTCATCGCCCCCCTTTCATCACCTGCTTTAGTTTCACGGACAACGCCGCAAACGTGTAGGGTTTATGAATATAATCCTGGGCACCCGCCGCCAGGACCTCTTTTATCGGGGCATCCATACCATAACCACTGCAGAGAATCACCTTAAGATCAGGGCGGGCTTTTTTAAGAATCGGATAAAGCTGATCCCCCCTTATGTCCGGCAGTGAGATGTTCAGCAGCGCCACATCAATATCCACATCCGAATTTACGATGGAAATGGCTTCCTGTCCTGTCCTGGCCGCCAGAACCCGATACCCCAGCTTTTTCAATACCGGCCCATTGGTTGCTAAAATCATCTCGTCGTCATCAATATGTAAAATAGTCCCTGAGCCGTTGATTAGTCTGGCCTTTTCCGGCATTTTGTCTTTTATGCCTTCTCCCGAAACGGGCAGATGAATACTCACGCGGGTGCCTTCACCCTCTTCAGATTCAACCCCGATCCATCCGTTGTGGTTTTTGATAATCCCGTAAACCGCTGCCATGGTGAGTCCGCGGCCCTGAAATTTTGTAGAAAAAAACGGCTCGAATACTTTATCTATTGTCTCCCCGTCCATCCCTTTGCCGTCATCTTCAATGGCGATGCACACATATTCACCGGTTCCGTGGCCGGGGTATTTCTTCACCCTGAGGGTATCAAACTCCTCATTTTCGGCAATAATCCTTATCCTTCCCGATGCTTCTATTGCTTCTACTGCATTGGCAACCACAGCCGATATCACCATCTGCATTTGAACCAGATCAATTTCGACAACTGATTCACCGGCAATCAGATCCGTTTCAATACGAACAGAGGATTTCATGCCCCTTAAGATTGAAGCCAATGTGGAATTTACGACTTCCTTTATGGTTTTTTTCTCCGGCCAGTACTTCCCCCCCCGGCCGTAAGCGAGCAACTGATTGGTAAGCTTAGCCATCCGGTCTGTAGAGACCATTATCTTCTCAACACTTTCATGGACTTCCTTGTTCCGGGGAAAAAGCATTTCTAAAAGTTCAATATTCCCGATGATGCCCATGAGGGAGTTGTTGAACTCATGTGCAATTCCACCAGACAGAGAAGCGATGGCCTCCATCTTCCTTGCCTGCTGAAGCCAAGTCGGATCGTAGCCA
>JAUXCK010000323.1 GCA_030618925.1 Desulfobacteraceae bacterium | reverse complement strand
GCTCCCAGCCGTTTTCTCCTTTTAAAAAGGAACATGAAAAAATTGAGGACATGTACGAGATATCGAAAGACCACAAGCGAATGCGGCAAAAATACACCGTATTCAACAGGGGGTTCTGGGATGAAAAGGTCAGACCGAATTTCCTGGGCAATGGGGCAAAGAAATCTGGAATGGTTCCGTTTCCACAGGAGGGAACGCCGGGTTATTCAAAGGTGGATTGGGCCCTTCACTGGGCCGGCTGGGCCGGGCATCGCGCAGGCACTCCCCTGATGGGCGTGGGGGTCAGGAACAGTGGAAACTACGATGATTGGGAGCGACATGCCAACCCGAAATTTAAACGATACCGGTTTAAAGACAAGGCAGAGGCCAGTAAAAAAGTCAAACGAGCTGCCAATTTTCTAGGCGCAAGCCTGGTGGGCATTGCGCCTTATGATGAACGTTGGACCTATAGTAAATGGTTTGATATTGACCCTTCCGTTGAAGATGCCAAATCATTGGATATCCCATGGGACAAGATGAGTGAGGCAGAAGGGGCCTTTCCCTTTCAACCCAGGTCTGTGATCGCCATGGCATTTGAAATGGATTATGATGCCATGAAGGCTCCCGGCTTTTTAAGCGGCGCTGCTGCAGGTCTCGGGTATTCGATTATGCCGGAGGTCTCCCTCAAAGTGGCCGAGTTTCTCAATTTGCTGGGTTACAAATCGATACCGACTGGAAATGATACAGGGATGAGTATCCCCATTGCCATTCAGGCAGGGTTGGGGGAATTGAGCCGCATGGGGATGCTCGTCACTGAAAAATATGGCCCCAGGGTCAGGTTGGCGAAGGTGTACACCGATCTCGAATTGGCATATGACAGGCCGATAAGTTTCGGTGTTTGGGAATTTTGCAAGCGGTGTAAAAAGTGCGCGGAGGCCTGTCCGTCCAATGCCATCGATATAGACGAGGATCCATCCGAAACGAGTACCACGGGATCCATATCCAGCAACCCCGGCGTTAAAAAATGGTATCAGAATGGTGAAAAGTGCATGCTCCAATGGGACCGCAACGGCGGAACCGGATGCTCATTTTGTATTTCCGCCTGCCCCTACAATAAACGGGATAACTGGATTCATGATATGGCAAAAGTACTGGTGGGCATGCCAGTGGGGAGGGATATCGCCCGTCAACTGGATGATGCGTTTGGATATGGGGAAAAAACAGCTGAAGCTGCCAGAGCATTCTGGGAGAAAAAGGTTTAACCCACATCAATTAAGGAGTCAACCATGTCGACGTTTGGAATACTATTTTATCTGTTATTAGGCGGATTGACCTTCTTTGCATATGCAAAAATCATTTCGTTCACAAAATCCCGGAAAACTGAGAAGCGGTTTCTGGTGCTGCTTTATCTTTCGGTATTGTTGATTGGATTCGGACTGGCCTGGTGTTATACCAGTTTTTTGGAAAACGAACCGTACGCCGCTTATATGGGGCTGTTCGTTTTTTCCGGCCTGGGGCTTGTTTTGGGGGTTCTTGGGGTAATGAAGGTGATGCCGCCTCAAACAGCAATGGTGGATCAAGAGCAAGGTGGAGGTCAGCTTGAGATTTCATGGAAAAAAGGAATGGCGGTTGTTCTGCTGGTTGCTTTTACACTGATCTTCCCTTTAACCTGGTTATTTAAGTCAACCACGGATATTTTTTCAGACAGAGACCGGGTCTCGATCTTTCTGCATGAGCGTCTCCTGTCAGACCAGGCGATGCCAGGTGCGATTAAAAAAGCCCTGGAATATGAAGCCTGGTTAACACGCATTGATGAGCCATTGGAACCCCGATTGATTAAATCCGCGGTCAGCGGTATTGATCCGGCAAACATGATTGAATTGTTCGATTATATTGCACCGGAAAAGGAACGAAAAGCACTCCTCGACGAGGCTGCAAAATCATTTTATTCCTGGATCGAAGGAAATGAGGCGTATCCATCTATGACGATTCAGACAGGCAGGTATATTCAAAACATTGAAGACAATTCTGAAAACCTGTTGCTCTGGATATTCAAGTCCTTTCCCATACCAGCCTGCACCCCGACCCAGATCGAGGCACTCGAACGTGGAGACCATGGCAATGACTTGAAAAACCTTGTTCTGTGCAAACCTCCTGAATCGCTGCAGATGAAAATTGCCCCGGTTGGAGCGACACTTCTTAAAGCGCAGCTGGCTGAGAAGAACCCGCCACCCATTGTGAATATTACGGAGAGAATGAAGGATAAAATCCCTGCTGGGAAGATTTCTCTTGTTAAGAAAAGGATTCGAGCCCTCTTTTTTTTGGGATCAACACTCTGGATAGTGCCTGTGGTCTTACTGCTCATAGGATTGCTGCTGGCGGCCAGGTCTTTGAGAAGTGTTGTCACATGGCTGTCATGGCCGCTCACCATCACCGGTGCAGTTGGCATGATCATCTCGTCCCGCCTGCCGGGCCTCTCCTTTCTTCACAGCGTCCCCAAAGACGTGCCGGAGCATATTCCAGGCGCTGCGGTGGGAATCGGGAGAAAGCTCGGCATTGATCTGGCTGTAATGCTCGAAAATGGGATGTTTATTCCCTTTCTTATCCTGGCCCTTTCAGGCGGGTTAATACTGGTTTTTACCTATCGAAAAAAAATCAGCCTGCTGGCACACAGAACCCGGTTTTCACTGGGAATGATTTTTGGGAAACAGCCGGTTTGAATATCCTAAGGCAGGTATCATATGTCCAGACCAATTGAATTTGACAGGCAGGAGGTTTTGCTCAAAGCCATGATGGTGTTCAATCAAAAAGGCTATGCCGCCTCCTCCATACAGGATCTGCTGGATGCGATGGGGTTGAACCGCGGCAGTTTGTACGCAGCCTTTGGCGACAAGCGTGCGCTATACATGGAAGCATTGAATCTATATGAACGGCTGTCTGTGGATGGATTCGAGGGGTTTTTGTCAGCCGGTGAGTCACCCATCCGAAACATCCAAGCATTTTTTGACATGACTTTTTTAGGCCTGGCCCAGGAACAACTGCGGGCCGGTTGTTTTTTTGTCAACACCATTGTCGAGATGACTGATATTGATCAGGACCTGGTGGATACGGCCGGTTCAAAACTGGACAGGCTGGAAGCCGCCCTGGAAAAGGCCCTGGAACGCGCCCAGGAAACGGGTGAGTTGAGCCGTGACAAAGATCCTGTGGCGATTGCCCGGTTTCTGGGAACGGCCATCAAGGGGCTTCGTGTCACGTGCAAACAAAATCAGGACAAAGAAGTGATAGGCAATATCATCAAAACGGCCCTCTCGGTTTTAGAGAACTAAAATGAAAAAGCATAGGAACCGGACCGAAAACGTTCTTGGGTTATGCACCCTGGTTACACTTGCTATTGCAGCTGTCATTGGTTTTAATCGCAGTTTGAGCGATATCACCACCCACTTTCAGACGCTGCTGCCGGAGGCAGCCCGGTATGAAAAGTCAGGGTTTGAAACCTATAAGGGTTTCAAGCCGGGAACCGATCTGCCGGTAGGGTATATCGTCGTAAAAAAATCAAATGGCTTTGGCGGCCCGCTTAAAGTCGTGGTCAGTGTGAATCCGGCAGGGACTGTTGTAAACGCGATTGTGGTAGAACACACGGAGACACCTTCCTGGTTTGGTAAGGTTATTAAAAGTCCCTTGATACAGTCGTTGCGTGGAAAGAGCTATAAAGACCGGTTTGAGATCGGCCGTGATGTTGACGCCATTACAGGCGCCACTTATACCACCAGGGCCGTGGTCCAGTCCGTCAAGGCGGCGAGCAGGGAGATTGCACTGAATGAATTAAACCTGCCGGAACCGGATGAAAAACCAACCGGTATTCAAATTGGCTACCCTGAGATTGTCCTTGTCTTATTGTTCGTTGTGGCCGTCTTTGGAATCAAACAGGCGTCAGGTAAAACAAAAAAGCAGATTCGCTGGCTCATTATGTTGTCTAGCATGGTCGTTATCGGATTCATGGCGAACCATCCACTTACCCTGGTGGATATTAATAAATTTTTAATGGGGTATTGGCCGGATGTTCACTATCAGCTTTATTGGTATGTATTGACCTTTGGCGT
>JAUXCK010000348.1 GCA_030618925.1 Desulfobacteraceae bacterium | reverse complement strand
GGGTACCGGGTCTCCGCCGGAAGACGCACAGCCCGTTATCCTGCACATGGGCCCCAGGCCGAGTTGTTCCGCCTTTGTTGAACTCATCAACAGCACGGCACCCGCGCCGTCTACAATCTGAGAAGAATTACCGGCTGTTACGATGCCGTCTTCCGGTTTAAAGGGAGGTTTCAGCTTTTTTAAATTTTCCCGATAGGCATCAGGATCGTCCACAGCCTGATATCGTATGGTCTCATCCTTTTCCACGCGGTGTTTCTGACCATCCCATTCAAACTCAAACGGTACGATGAGTTCGTCGTGCCAGCCTTTTCGACTCGCTTCGATCGATTTCTGCATGCTCCACATGCCGAACTTATCCAGGTCTTCACGGGTGTGGCCGTAATCGACTGAAAGCATCTCTGCACAGACACCCTGGGGCACGGTCATGCCGGTCTCCTGAATCCGGCTGGTGAACCGAACCGGATACTTGGCCTTCATGGCCACTTGAACGTCTGAACCCATGCCGTAATGGGACATCAGCTCAACACCGGCACAAAGCCAGATGTCACCATCGCCGCATTTTATCGCCCTGGTTGCCATGTTAACCGCTTTGAGACCTGCGTTGCAATACTGGTTCACGGTGCAAGCCGATGCCTGATTGGGTATTCCGGCCAGAAGGGAAGCAATACGGGCAATGTTCCCCCCCTGCTCACCGATCTGGCTCAAACAGCCGACGAGTACATCCTCGATTTCACGTTCATCAAAATTAGGTGCCTTGGCTTTTACCCGGTCCAGAAGACCCCGCATCACTGCAGCCAAAAGGTCCTGGGCCGACGCCTGGCATAATTGTCCTCCCTTTTCCATGCCCTTGCGGCCGGATTTACCGATGGCGCTTCGAACAGCATCCACCACGACAACTTCCTGTAATTTCGCCATACTTCTGTTCTCCTTTCTATTAGGTTAAAAACAACCTGTTCAAGTCATCAAGAAACATCATTATAAATGACTCTCTTAAAATTCACATTTTACGATGTTGCCCAGATTCCCCTCAATACGCCCGGGGCAGCTGCAACCCGAACTGACCCGCAATATTTTTCTGTGTATTTGTCGTCCCTGCCGCGATTGCAAGCCCCGGGGAAATCCAGTAAAGATGTTCCAGGGTCCCCTTTAGTTTGGTCCACCGGCTATTCTTGTGCAACGGATCCAGCTGAGCATAGGCGCCCAAAATGTCAAGGCCGACCCGTGACACTTTATCATGAAGCCTGTCAGCAGCTGCCTTGTCACGCGAGGACTCGTATATTACCTTTATTTCCTTGCTCATCTTCCAGATGGAGTCATAGGCCAGCACTTTCAGCCCCTCTATCGCCACAGATAGATCCGCCAGTTTCTGGCGCACCTCAGGCTTTTGAAAAAGCCCTGTGTCTCTGGCGTGCACGATCAACTCGTCTAGAAATCGCCTGAGCATACCGCTGTAATTAATGGACCCTCCCCTTTCAAATGCCAGTGCCTGCATCAAATGGGCCCACCCGTTATTCTCGGTTCCCACGAGATTTTCCACCGGAACCCTGACATCATTAAAAAAAATTTCATTGAAAATGTGCGCCCCGTAGATGGTTCTCAGGGGTCTGACCGTTATGCCGGGGCTTTTCATATCCACGATCATGAGGCTGAGTCCCTGATGTTTCTTAGGCGTCTGAGGATCGGTACGGCAGGCCAGCCAGCACCACCTTGCCCTGTGTGCACAGCTGGTCCATACTTTCTGGCCGTTGATGATGTATTCATCGCCCGTTTTTTCCGCACGGGTTTGAAGGCTCGCCAGATCACTGCCTGAATCCGGTTCACTGTATGCCGTACACCAGACCCCGTCCGGCTCTCCAGCTGCAATCAATGGAAGATATTGCTCCTGCTGCGCTTTGGTGCCGAACAGCATCAGAGAAGGACCGACCCAGCTGGTCCCGCTGATTCCCATTGAGGTGCCGGGAATTCCCCAGTACCCGACCTCTTCCCTGAAAACAGCCCGCTCCCACTGAGACGCATCCATGCCCCCGAATTCTTCAGGCCAGGAGATGGTGAGCCATTTTTTTCGGGCAAGCTTTCTGGAAATTGACATGGCAAATTCCCAATCCTCATCTTCGCCTTCTTCCTCAAACCGGTGGCCGTAATAGTCCGGAGGCAAATTTTCCTTCACAAATTCACGAATCTCTGCCCTGAATTGTTCTTCTTTTTCACTGAAATGAAAATCCATATTTAATAAACCTTTTTCTTAACACGATTTTGAGTCATGGGCCTAAAAATCCCTTTTCCAAACAATATCTTCTTCCCTTGAAAAAGGAGGAAACAATGGAAAATCCAGTCTCAGCCCCAAGTACTCAAATCGCACCGGCCGCTTTCAGGGCGTCAATATCCTCCCGGGTAAACCCGTATTCGGTGAGCACTGCTTCATTGTGTTCACCGGGAACCGGCGGTGGGCTTTTTACCTCGGGTGTGGTCCTTGAAAACCGCGGCGCAGGGGCCGGCTGTATCACGCCCTGGATATCAATGAAGGTTTTCCTTTCCAGATTGTGAGGGTGTTTACTGCTTTCACCCATGGAAAGAACCGGTGCAAAACAGATATCCGTGTCGCCCATAATGTCGCACCACTCATCACGGGTCTTGGATTTGAATATGGTACGGAACGCTTCTTTGAATTCCGGCCATTTCTTAATGTCCCACTGATTTTGATAATCAGGGCCATCAATCCCGGCATGCTTCAGCAGCAAGGCGTAAAACTGAGGTTCAATAGAACCTATGGAAATATATTTGCCGTCGGACGTCTCATATGTGTCATAAAAGTGAGAGCCGCCATCGAGAAAATTTGTTCCCTTTTGATCCGTCCACATCCCGGAAGCCAGGAAGCCGTACATCATTGCCATGAGCGCTGCAGACCCATCAACCATGGCGGCATCGATCACCTGCCCTTTGCCCGATCGCTGAGCTTCATAAAGACCGCACACCATGCCAAACGCCAGCAGCATGCCGCCACCGCCGAAGTCACCCACAAGATTAAGGGGCGGCACCGGGGTCTGACCTTTCCGTCCAATGGCATGCAGTGCTCCTGACAGGGATATGTAGTTAATGTCATGGCCTGCCATCGAGGCCATGGGACCCTCCTGCCCCCATCCGGTCATTCTGCCATATACAAGCCTGGGATTTCTGGCAAGGCATACATCCGGCCCAAGGCCCAGGCGCTCCATAACACCCGGCCGGGATCCTTCCTGGAGCCCGTCGGCCTGTTCAATGATCTTGAGAACCGCTTCTACGCCTTCCGGTTTTCTGAGGTCGACCATGATCGACCGGCGATTGCGGTGCAATATATTAAATTTCGGGTCTACCCGCTGGTCTGCGCCGACCCGTTCTACCCGAATCACCTCAGCGCCCATATCTGACAACATCATCCCGCAGAAAGGGCCTGGTCCGATACCACCGACTTCTACGATTTTTACACCATTCAGTGGACCCATTTATTGCTTCCTCCCTTCTATTTTTCTTAAACCCAACATTAAACTCCCCCTCGATCCCCCTTCAGGAAAAAAGGGGGAGTTTCAGGCTCCCTCTTTATAAAAGAGGGAAGACTCAGAATCCCGGTACAAGGCCCGCATGGCGGGCTGCTGTTATTGAATTAAAAATACCAGG
>JAUXCK010000259.1 GCA_030618925.1 Desulfobacteraceae bacterium | reverse complement strand
TATAGAAAACCTGGTCCTCTGGGCCAGGTCAGAGATAAATGGCTGTGCCGAAAGTAATTCTTAATCTTAATCATACTCTTAATCATAATCTCGAAACTTGGATTAAGATTACGATTAAGATTACGATTATGATCAGGACTATTTGGCGCCAAAGATAATGGTTTCGTTGTTCCGAAGCCAAGTAGCCCATGCCCTCCGGGTTTAATCCAAAACCTGGTCCTTTGAGTCAGGATCTTTATTAGAGCAAAAATGGAGTGCCTGAGTCAAGTTTTGGTTTTGAAAGGGGCTTTTCCTGCTTTTTTTAGATTCGGGGCCCCATCAGGCGCAGTCGCCCGGCCATGAATAATGAGTTCAAGCAATCTGGATTTGACTCAATTATGTGTTGTGATACCAAAGGGGTTATGATTTAATACTTCCCTTGGTTTCAATTTTATTTTTGGCACATAAACGGATCATCGAATATAATCACTCGCAACAGAAATGAAATAAAGGACCCATCCAGGAGGTTTTTATGTTTAAAATCGTCAACCGCGAGGAGATGGCTGAGGGAACAGTCGTTTTAAATGAAATCGAAGCGCCTTTGATTTCCCGTAAAGCAAAGCCAGGTCAGTTTGTCATTTTGAAAGTCAACGAGACAGGCGAGAGGATTCCGCTGACCATGGCGGATACGGATCCTGAAAAAGGGACCATAACGATAATTTATATGGTGGTCGGCAAGTCCACCGCCCTTTTTAAGGCATTAAAGGTTGGAGAAGGGTATCAGGATGTGATCGGGCCGCTGGGGACCCCAACCCATTTGGAAAAGGTCGGGAAAGTCGTTTGTGTCGGCGGGGGTACGGGCGTTGCGGTATTGCATCCCATCACACGGGCTCTCAAGGGAGTCGGGAATGAAGTGATTTGTATCATCGGTGCCAGGACCAGGGATTTGCTGATCCTTGAAGATCAAATGAAGGCGGCTTCTCATGACCTCCGTGTGTGCACGGATGACGGGTCTTACGGGCATCATGGCTTTGTAACCGATGTGTTGAAAGAGATCCTCGAGGAGGGCGGTGTAAAACTGGTGGTCGCTATAGGGCCGGTACCCATGATGAAATTTGTCAGTAAAATGACCAGAGACTATAATGTCAAAACAATGGTCAGCCTCAATCCGATTATGATTGACGGCACCGGGATGTGCGGCGGGTGCAGGGTATCTGTCGGCGGCAAGACAAAATTTGCGTGTGTGGATGGGCCTGAGTTTGACGGCCATCAGGTCGATTATGACGAATTGATGGCCCGGCTGCAGGCCTATGCTGAGGAGGAGAAAGAAAGCTATGATGAACACTGCGCACTCACGCAGTAAAACTTCTAATTCATCCTCATCAGCAATCGATCATTTGTGATGGATGGATAACCAGTGGAGGAACCGATGACTCAGGCAGCTCAGAAACCCAAAAAGGAAAAAATTCCCAGGCAGCCGATGCCCGAGCAGGCACCGGATGTGAGAGCAAGAAATTTCGATGAGGTCCCGATTGGGCAGAGCCCGGAGGCGGCCATAAAGGAAGCTGAAAGGTGCCTGCAATGTAAAAAGCCGGTCTGCATCCAGGGATGTCCCGTAGAAGTGGATATCCCCGGTTTTATCGCCCTGGTAAAACAAGGCGATTTTTCAGGTGCAATCAGTAAGGTGTGGGAAAAAAATACACTTCCTGCTGTTTGCGGACGGGTGTGTCCCCAGGAAATCCAATGCGAAGGGAAATGTATTGTCGGTAAAAAGGGAGAGCCTGTGGCCATAGGGAATCTGGAAAGGTTTGTGGCCGATCATGAGCGGAAAAATCGGAATGCACCCCTTCCTGAAAAGGCTGCTTCTACAGGGAAGAAGGTTGCTGTCGTGGGTTCGGGACCGTCGGGGTTGACTGTGGCAGGCGACCTTATCCTTAAGGGACACGAGGTATCCATTTTCGAGGCGTTTCACAAACCAGGGGGCGTTCTGGTTTACGGAATTCCGGAGTTCAGGCTTCCCAAAGACATCGTCTTCTCCGAAGTTGCCGGCCTCGAAGCACTGGGGGTCAAGGTTGCCTTCAATACAGTTGTCGGACGCACCGTATCCCTGGAGGAATTGTTTGAACAAGGGTTTGACGCTGTCTTTCTCGGTGTCGGTGCAGGGTTGCCGACTTTTTTAAATGTACCGGGCGAAAATCTAATTGGAATTTATTCTGCCAATGAATATCTCACCCGATCCAACCTGATGAAGGCTTACCGTTTCCCGGAATATGACACACCGATTATCAGGGGAAAAAATGTCATTACACTGGGGGCCGGCAATGTGGCCATGGATGCAGCCAGAACTGCCCTGCGGCTTGGGGCTGAAAGCTCCAGGATCGTCTATCGCAGGTCACGCCAGGAGGTGCCGGCAAGGGGGGCTGAAGTTCACCATGCAGAAGAAGAGGGCGTGGAGTTCTTTTTCCTGACGGCTCCCACAAGATTCATCGGCAATGAGAAGGCACGGTTGACCGGCATGGAGGGCCTCAGGATGGAATTGGGTGAACCCGATGATTCCGGCAGGCGCAGACCGCTTCCTATCCAGGACTCGGAGTTTGAACTTGAATGTGATCTTGTGATTATTGCAGTGGGCGCGGGTGCGAATCCTTTGTTGACCCGATCAACAGAAGGGCTGGAATTAAATAAATGGGGATATATTGTGGCAGACGAAGAAACCGGCAAGACCACACGGCAAAGGGTTTGGGCAGGTGGAGATATTGTCACCGGATCTGCAACCGTTATCCTCGCCATGGGGGCCGGCCGGGTCGCAGCTGATTCCATGCACAAGTATTTGACACTCGGATGGTAACATTTTTCTGTTACCCTTGACCCGGCCTGAGTTGAATACCGTTAACCCAATATCTGGAAGCGTATCTGCTGCAGGTGGTATTTTTTTTCCTGTTCTACTCAGGTGACGCGTCTACCCAATCGTCTTCAGGCATGGGAAGCTCTGCGTATAGATCAAATCCGATAAACAGACCCGTGCACGCCGGCCCGGACTGGGTACTGATCCAAATTTCCATGTCTTGAGGCACATACAAGAGGGACATTTCATTTGCATTGGTACGGCAGATGGGTGAAACAGCAAGAAGGTTTTTGATGCATTTCTCAACATTCCATGTTCCGTGCATGCCGCCAAGCAGGAGTTCTTCATATTTCTCATAACGCGGGTTGACATCATCCCAGTCAAACGGATCCATCGTCTCTGAATTAAACTGGTTTGCGCTCCAGATGGCATCATCTTCAGGATCGGGGTCCCGCACAAAATGATTCTCATTAAAGGTCTCAAGAGCGGATGCGGTTTTTGTTTTGCCGTCCGCGATGATGAGGATGTCGCCCAGGGGTCGATACGGACGGGTCAGCACCTCAACGGTTTCGTCAATATTTGATGCCTCCTCAAGTGCCTGGCGGATGGTGATCAGGTAGGGCTCGAACACACCCTCATAATCGGGGTGTTCCTCTTCCTTTATCCGGGTGTTATCCCAGCCAATGGAAATTCCTTCCTCATTAATTCCGCTAAAGACCCCTACAGCGCCGGGGGTGGTCACGGCAGCGAATCCATTCTTGCCTTCAGGGTGGTAAAAAATCAGGAGACTGTGCTTATTCCAGAGAGCAACATTTTCCTGGCTGTGGGTATCCATATTGAACCCATGGTAGAGCCTGCCATCCGCAGTGGCATCGCCCATGGCCACAAATTCGGAGCAATGGAGCATGGTTTCCTGAAGCTCCCACTGAATATTGGGGATCACGATTTCATTCAGCCGGACCCCTGTGGCATCAGAGAGGCCCTGCATCTCTTCAAGGGAATCTTCAGAAATCATGCCTTGATCCAGGTAGGGTTTGACCAGGATATCAAATATGGCGTCCAGTCCGATGATGTCGAGCCAGATTCCCAGTTCCTTCCGGATAACACCCCCGAAATAGGCCCTTGCATCTTCACGGAAAGAGAGGATTTCATTCTTCATCAGTTCCCCGTGCTGCCATCCCATTTCATAAGGCGTGCCCTCAAGATGTAAATAGGTGAATGTTCGGCCCTCTCCGGAAGGGATATCCTCCCGCCATCCATTAAAATGATCGGATGCCTTGATATCAATAACAGTATTAGATAGATATCTCATTGTTACATTCCGGGACTTTGGATTAAAATAATGGCCATCCAAAAGAGGCGTCAGGATGTAGTCGCCTCTGCCCAGTTTTTTGAAACAATAGCTGCCGTCATCTTCAGTTGTTATGGTAACAGGCGAGGTCCCGCCTGTAAGGGTAACCTTCACCCCGGCAAGGGGTGAGTTGTCCATCGATGTCACCTTGCCGGAGATACTGTTGCAGCCGGAAACCATCACCACCGACGCTAAAAACAGGCATAAAGTCATTCTTCTTATCATATATCAATTCCTCCTCGTTTCGGAATTTCCGCTCAGCAACACCAGGTCATCCGTCATTGGCATGATCCTGATTTGTCTGTATATAAACGACGTTGAAGCGTATTGCATGATAACAATGTTTAGTCCAATAATTGCAATTTGTCAATTAAAATTGACAGAAAGCCATCACTTGAGATACAGTCCCGGCAGGGTGCTCTTGATGTTGAACACGATAACCCGTGCCCTGGCTCTGAAGCCCTGAGGTTTTTTTCAAAAAAAGGGAAAATTGGAGGTTGGAGAAATGGACAGATATGCTGACCGTTTTATGAGAACGATATTGAACTGTAAAAAGTTAAGTCTGGTTATGTTGATCATCACTGTATCAGGGATGTTCGGCTGTATTGAAAAAACACCCGTTGTATCGGTTCCTGAGGCTGAAAACGCTCTGTTCTCTGAGGACGGCAGATTTTTTGTAACAGGCGGTGAAAGCATATACGAAATCACAAAAGATGAATATGGGATCTATACCAAACACAGACTGTATCC
>JAUXCK010000136.1 GCA_030618925.1 Desulfobacteraceae bacterium | reverse complement strand
GATGGGGAATGGGCAGGCAGAAACATTACCCCCCCCAGGACCCGCATCATCACCATGACCCTGTTTCAAAGGGAAGCACCTGCACCGGCGGTTTCTTTAAAAAAGAACCCCCCCAAGTTAAAATCCAGGTTAAAACCCAGGTTAAAAAAGGCCACATCAAGGCCAAAAATTGAGAAAGCGGTCCTGCTGCCGCCGGTTAAAAAAAAAGAGATCCTTTATCATCCCGATCCCGAACCCGCTCCATTAAAGGTTGAAAAACATTCCGAAACATCGCCCTCTCAGTCCAGGGCAGATGATCAGCAAAAAGATGAAAGAGCTCAAGCAGAGCCCGAGATCACGGCGCCCACCACACGGTTGCTGGCCAGGGGCGATGACCGGGCCAATGTCCGGGCTGTGATTGAAGCCATACCCCTTTATCAGGTTAATCCGCCTCCTGTATATCCTGTGCGCGCCAGACGGCGCGGACACACCGGTACCGTGACGCTGGAGGTCCTTGTGAATTCTGAAGGCAGGGTGAACGGTTTGCGTATTTTCAGATCGAGCGGACATTCAAGCCTTGACAGATCTGCTTTAAGGTCCGTCAAAGAGTGGATATTCGAACCTGGAAAAAAGGGGATGAAAAATGTAGAGATGTGGGTCAGGGTCCCCGTTCGGTTTCAGCTGGAGTAGGAGACTGTTAATTCCCCGGCAGGGAAAAAAGTTTGCCGCAGACTTTCCATTTCCCATCATCATTAATGACTTTTATCGTTTCGTCGATTTCCCGATACCCTTCGCCTGAAAAAAAGGATTTTAAAGGAGGCCTTACCCGGGCAGTCAGCCTGACATAAACAGAGCCGTCCGACTTGTTGATTGTGGTTGTACGGGCATCGTAAAGTTTATCCCTCACATAAGACAGGCCAAAACCCCTGTCAGCGGCATCCTTTGTTTTTTCATGAATATATTGATCTATGGTATCGGTATTGTTAACGGTTTTTCGATTTTCACAGAGCCTTTCGGCCATTGAAGCGTCTATTCTGAAATAGGCTTTTGCAAATTCCTTCACTGCTTTGGCCGGTGTGTCTTTGATGTCTATGCAGATAAATCCAACTTGAAAAATAACGGCTGCGATGATTGTCAGAATGATGGACACAAAGTTGATGCGCTTGGACATTGGATAGCCTTCCTTTCACTATATTTAACATAACTGTTTGATATAAAATTAAATTTTTTAACACAATCCATACAGAATTAAATTTTGTCTCAATTATCATATTATAAGAATAGAGACAAGAATTTATTTAACAGGGGTAGCCCCTACTCCCATCTGTTTCCGCCCTTGTGTTTCAGATCGATGTATTCGATTCTGCCCTGCGGGGTAATAAAGGAGTTTAAGAGCCAGCTGAACAGGCTGATCAGCAGGGAGCCGAAAACAGCTGTCCAGAACCCCCTGACTTCAAAGCCGGGGATAAAACCTGAGGCCATAAACAGCATGAATGCATTTATGACAAACGTAAAAAGACCAAAGCTGAGCACATTGATGGGAAGGGTGAGGATGAGCAGAATCGGGCGTAGAAACGCATTCAATATGCTCAGAATGGCTGCAGCAAAGAAGGCCGATAAAAAACCGCTGACGTAGATGCCATCCATCATATAGGATGTCATGAGGATGGCGCACATGAGTATGACCCATCTTAAAAAAATACCTGTCATAATAAAAATCTCCCGGGTTTAATGCATTCTGGCCGATTGAACACCTGTTTCGTTTTTCATTATTCGATAATATGTGTTATGGCAATATAAATTTTAAAAAGGGGTACAGGGAATGAGAATATATGCAGTGGCTGATATTCACGGGCGTCCGGACAGACTGGCATTTATCCGGAGAAACATATTGGCACTCAAAGCCCGGGTTCTTGTGGTTGCAGGCGATATTACCGGCTATATCCGTCCCCTTCCTGTGATTGCACAGTTAAACACCATGCCTGTGCCGGTTTTAGCGGTTCGCGGAAACTCAGATTTGTCGAGAGTCGAAGCGTTGATGGCGCAATATAAGAATGTGTCTTCCTTGCATTTAACAGAAGTGACCCTTGGCGGGGTCAGTTTTACAGGCTCCAGCGGCACGATCCCTGTCCCGTTTCGTTCGCGAATTTGTTTCAGGGAAAAAAGAGTATTGGATAAGATGTCTTTGAGGGTGAACCCTTCGTCCGTTGTGATCGCTCATCCCCCTCCCTGGGGTAAGCTGGACCGTGTTATGGGTAAACTGCATGCCGGATCCCGGGGGCTGCGTCAAATGATTCTGGAAAAACAACCAAAGGTGGTTATTTGCGGACATATTCATGAGGATACGGGCACAGGTTTTATCAATAAAACCCTTGTGGTCAATTGCAGCATCGGGAAGTCCGGGCAGGGTGTGTTGATTGACTATGAAAATGACAGCTTGCCGGATGTAAATTTTGTATAGGTGCGATGGTTTGGGTGAAGGCCCGATTTGCGGTATGCGAAACCTGAGCAGTTATTGACACCAGGGGGATATATTCATAGGGTGCGATTTAAATATTGGTTTACGCTCGGGATTTGGAGCTGACCAGCAGTTTTAATTAGGGGCATCATGCAGGAGACAAAAAGCCAGATCATCCAAAAAGAACTTGAGCGGAGGATCCTCCACGGGCTCGCCTGTGAATGGGAGTCGGCACTCTGGGTTTTAAAACCAAAGCACCGGGTCCTGATGAAAAAACCGCTCATCAGACTTTCAGATATGAAAAAGCGGCTGGGAACCTGGTCTATAGAGAGCAGGGAGATTTCCATCAGCCGCTCTTTTGTTTTAAACCATCCCTGGGATGCTGTTCAGGAGGTGCTTGTCCATGAGATGGCACATCAATTTTCCACAGAAGTTTTAAATGTTCGGGATGAAACACCCCACGGCCCTTCTTTTCAACAGGCCTGTCATCACCTTCGTGCCAATCCAAAAGCGTCGGGAAGATATCAATCCCTTCATGACGGGATTTCAGATGAAGCATCCGACCCGGAAGATAAAATCATGTTGCGGGTCAAAAAACTCATGGCCCTTGCAGAAAGCCGGAATCCGCATGAAGCCGAAGCAGCCATGACAAAATCTCGTGAACTGATAAGAAAATACAATATCGATCTTCTAAAGCGTAACGGAAACCGGAACTTTAAGAGTGTTTTTGTCGGCAGACCCGCGCTGCGTCATTTCCGTGAGGAATATCACTTTTCCCACCTTCTGGAAGATTTCTATTTTGTTCAGGGACTCTGGGTGCCGGCCTATGTCCTTGACAAGGGTAAAATGGGACGGGTGCTGGAAATCACCGGAACAGTGCGTAACCTGAAACTTGCAGGATATATATATGATTTTATTAAGTATTTTATTGATTTCAGCTGGAGGAAATACAATCAGGGTAAGGGGTTGAACCGGTATCGCAAAACCGATTTCGCAGTTGGGGTGATAGAGGGATTTCGAGCAAAACTGACAACCAGAGACGATGGGCGACAGGGTTCGGGCCAAAAGGCGTTGGTTCCCATTAAAGATCCGGTATTACAGGGATATATGGACTATAAATATCCCCACACGACCCGTTTTACAAGAGGTGGATCATCCCGGGATCAGGATGTTTTGACGGATGGCATGGATATCGGCAGAAAAATGGTGGTTTCAAAGGGAATTACAGAAAAAGCGCAAGGCAGGATTTCATATATTGAAAACCATGGGGGAATCTGATGCCCACACGCTCCGCGCCTTTTAGGATGAGGACCCATATTCCTATAACTCCCCGTGTTTAATTCTATCCTTAAAATTTGACACACGATTCCCTTTCAGTTATATTATATGCTTCTACCAAGACAAGAATCCCTTTCCAACATGGATGGATATTAACGATGGATATGGAATTACCATATGAATGGAAAAAAAGTTGGTCATGATATGGAAGAGAATCTGAATAAGAACGCACAATGGGACGCCCCGATCCATAATCTTGACCAGTTTCTTGAATTTACGATTCAGAAAGCAGTCAGTATTATGCAGGCAAAGGCCGGTTCTTTGCTTCTGCTTGATCAGAAACTGGGCAAGCTTTATTTTAAGGTGGTCACCGGTGAAAAAAAGGAAGAGGTTAAAAAATTTGAAATCAGTTTGGGGCAGGGCATAGCCGGAAAGGTTGCCCAGACCGGGGTGCCCATGCTCATAGAAGATGTGTCCAGAGACCCGCGCTGGGACAGCGATATTAGTAAAACCATTAATGTTCAAACCCGGTCGATTATCTGTGCGCCGATGAAGGTGGGAGATGAAACCATCGGTGTGGTGGAGATCATCGACAAAATAAGCGGAGCCCCCTTCCATGATGAAGATTTGAAGATATTGTCGGAATTTGGAGAACTGGCCGCACAGGCCATCGGCAATACGAGGCAATTTGTCCAGGTAGAAAGGGAAAACAAAGATTTAAAAGAAGCGCTTGGCCTTAAGTATCAGATTATCGGCAACAGTCAGTCCATCCGGAAGGTTATTGCTGAAGCCACGAAAGTTGCTGATTCAGTTGCCACGACATTGATACTGGGTGAGAGCGGGACTGGAAAGGAATTGCTTGCAAGGTTAATCCATCGGCTGGGACCCCGGAAAGAAGAGCCGATGATTGTGCTCAATTGTGCAGCTCTGCCGGAATCATTGCTGGAAGATGAACTCTTCGGTCATGAAAAGGGCGCATATACGGGCGCGTTGAGCAGTAAGAGTGGAAAATTTGAACTGGCAGATGGCGGGACAATTTTTCTAGATGAGATCGGAGAGATGAGTCCTGGAATGCAGGCCAAACTCTTGAGGGTATTACAGGAGGGAATTTTTTATCGGGTGGGAGGCAATAACCCGGTCTATGCCGATGTGAGGGTTATTTCTGCAACAAACAGAGAGATTGAGCAGGACGTAAAGGATGGCAAATTCCGTGAAGACCTGTATTATAGACTGAATGTGGTTAAAATTCAGATACCGCCCCTAAGGGAAAGAAGGGAAGACATATCACTTCTTGCCGAACATTTTTTGGATGTATTCAGGCAGGAGCGAGGGCTTTCAGATTTGGTCATATCCAAGGAAGCCATGGAAAAAATTCTTCAATATGACTGGCCTGGAAATGTGAGAGAGTTGAGAAATGCACTTGAACGTGCCGTGGTTATGGGAAACAGCCGGGAAGTATTATCAGAGGATTTGCCGATTACGGATCCAAATATGAAGTACCCCGGGTTGCAGGTGGGATTGACATTGAACGAGGCGTTGAACAGCTTTAAAAAAGAATTCATCAAATTAAACCTCAACAGCACCGGCGGCAATAGAAGCCAGGCCGCCAAGGTGATGGGGATCCAGCGAACATACCTTTCCCGGTTGATCACGAAATATCGCCTGAAGGATATCTGATGACCGGATTTCAATACAAAGGGGGCTTGTTAAACCGGCAGATGGGAAAAAAACTTCGGGTTATCCATTTGGCGGGGATATGTCCAGATCACTAATTTTATAAAGTAGTGTTTTATAACTGATTTTCAATATTTTTGAGGCTTTGCTGCGATTCCAGCCGGTTTTATCTAGCACATAGGCAATAGCCTCTTTTTCAATTTTATCGAGTGCTTTTTTCTTTATTTTTTTCAACGAAAATGAGTCAAGATCCGGTATTCCTTCGCCGTTGAAGAGAAAGCGTTTGGAATGGCTTGTGCCGGATGGTCTGTCATCGACCCCTCCCAGTGCTGAATCACTATCAACGACAATATCAAAGTTGAGTTCATCAATAATCTCTTCCCAGGATCCAAGGACAAGAACCCTTTTCAGCACATTTTGAAGTTCCCTTACATTTCCGGGCCAGTAATACTTGACCAGTTTTTCTATTTCACTGTCACTTGGCCTTAAGAGGTTTTTGTTGTTAAATTGGGCTGTATATATGTCTGTGTAATAGTCGATGAGGAGCGGGATGTCTTCAGGCCTGGTGCGAAGGGGGGATATGTATATTTTGATAATATTCAGTCGATAATATAGATCCTCCCTGAATCGTTTATGCTTTATTTCCTCTTCGAGATTATGGTTGGTGGCTGCGATAAGCCATGTATCTGTTTTCAATTCTTTTTCAGATCCAAGCGGGGCGAATTCGCCACTTTGGAGAACATGAAGAAGTTTGGACTGGAGCAATAAAGGCATGTCCCCTATTTCGTCCAGAAATAGAACACCGCCATTCGCCAGTTCAAATTTTCCCCTCTTTTTTTGGTCAGCCCCGGTAAATGCGCCTCTTTCATACCCATAAAGCTCGCTTTCGAGTAATCCCTCGGGTAAAGCCGCACAATTGACTTTTACAAACGGTTTTCCACGCCTGGGTGATTTCTGATAAAGATTTTGGGCAACAACTTCTTTGCCAACACCCGTTTCACCAGAGATGACCACGTTTAATCCTGTATCGGAGACATGGTTTATTAAATCATTAACTCTTTTAATGGCGTTGCTTATACCAATGATAGGGGGTCCCATTTGCACCTTCTCAGATTTTTCTGTTGTTTAAAAGCCCGGTTTATTTCATGTGGTAGCAATAGAATACCAAGAATACCAAAACAGGAATACCAAAATAAGTTCTACATACCCGTCCTTATCTATCTTGTTTTTTGTTCCGTTTAATCAGGTCCGTAATGATTTTATCAAGCTCGAGGAGTTCAATGGGTTTTTCCAGTACAAGATCAGCCTTTGCTTCTGAAGCCAGTTCCTCGGGGTGTTCACCCCACCCTGTTATCGCAATGACCGGCGTGTCGGGGTGATTTTTTTTGACAATGGATATGATCCCCACGCCACTAATATTGGGCATGACGATATCTGTTATGACCAGGTCAAACCCACCTGCTTCCGCCTCCAGCAATTTAAGACCATCCAGCCCGTTCGATGCAGTGGAAATGTGGTAATTTTTTTTTGTGAAAAATTTGTTATATGTGGCCAGAACTTCCTTGTTGTCATCAATGATGAGCAATCTTGGTTTTCCCATTGTTGCCTCTTCCTCAATATATTTTAAGAGTGGATAGGTCAGAAAAACGTAATGAAATCAGATAATGGCAAGTCAGTATGGAAATATTTTTCCTATTCAGTTCCGGTATCTCAGCCATGAATGGTTAAATAATACCATAATTAAGGCGGTTAATCAATAATTCTGACAAATTATCGTCATTTTTTTTGTTTTTGGTATTGTATTCATGTGAAGTGGGCAATACGGGTTAATGATTTGCATCATATTTTGCTAAAGGCACAATTTATTCTTAT
>JAUXCK010000087.1 GCA_030618925.1 Desulfobacteraceae bacterium | reverse complement strand
TCCTGGATAAGGGTATGAAAAATAAAGAACTCCGCAGGATGGACCCACAACTCACTGCTGTTTTTCTCTTTGGCATGTGGGATGCGTGGATAGACTACACGAAAAAAGGCCTTCTGAATATCTCTGTGGAAACTGCCGCTGAAATAGTGCAAGATCTATTGACGAACGGAATACTCCAAAAGGGATAAAAAAGATCATCCAGCAGATTCGTGTTCAAGTAAAAATAATTTTGCATCAAGACCGCCGCCGTAGCCTGTCAGGCTTCCTGAACTGCCGACGACCCTGTGGCATGGAATGATGATGGATATTGGATTTCTCCTTGCTGCTCCGCCAACAGCGCGTGACCCATTGGCATTTCCGATTTTTAGCGCCACTTCCTTATAACTGGCAGTTTTCCCGAACGAAATACGCTGCAACTCTTGCCAGACCTGTTTTTCAAATCCTGTCCCCCGGGTGTCCAGGGGAATCTGAATCCCGGGAGTACGGGAATCAGCGAAATACGCATTTATCCATAACCGGGTAAAATCAGAGAACTCATTTTCCCCATCCTTGAGCCTAAAATTTTTAAAATGTGTCTGCAGCCGCTTCTGCAGCAGGTGGTCACGGTCCTCTTTGTCATATTCCAGAAAACACAAACCCTTGTCAGATGTAATCATTGTCATCCGGCCCACCGGTGTGTCTATGGAGGACTTTAAGAGCAATTCTGTCATCATTTTGTCTTTTCCTTGTCTAGTATCGTTGACGACGGGTACCCCGGATGCCTATGACCATAAAAACAACCGGCTGACGAATAATATTAGAAGGACATTGTACTGATGACTTACCACCAGTTGAGCACATCTTCAGCAAATCCAAAAAAATTATCGACGGCCAGATTGGTATTGTCGTCCAGGATAACGTTGCCCGTAAAATAGCCGAACACCTGGTGCTGAATTGATTTTATCAATATAAAATCTGCTTTCCCTGCCCGGTCGATAACGGGCTTGAATTCCATTTCAAATCGATTGTCATTGCTGGTAATTTTCCAGGGTGCCATATAGTCATTTTCATTAAAATGAAATTCAACCGCATCCAGTTTGTGGGCCTTTCCCTTATAGAAAATCATATTTTCCGAGGCCGGGGAGCGGTCACTGAATCCATAACCGATATTCCACCCAAAGGATTCATCGTTGATGAGGCCTGAAGCAGACCCCCAGAACCACCTGTTTTTATATGTCCAGTTTCCCCGGCCCCAGTCGAGCCCGCCAAAGCTGGTTTCAGGGGTAAAGTCATAGGTTTGATCGCCGATGGTGACAGATCCCCCGGCAGGCATGCAGTTGATTTTCTGGTTATAATAAAACGCCCGGCGGTTCTCTTCCCAGGAGGTGGCAATGACCATGGTGTCCATATCTGGATCCTGGTAAAGTGTGATGTCGCCCGTTAACCCCTTTTCACCATTTTGACCGACAAATCCGGGTACTGTGACTTCGATCCTGCGTTTGTTTCCAACCACAGTATATATCAGTCTAATTTTTCGGTCTTCAAAGGCAACCCTGCCTTCTCCTGATGTCAAGGGGAATCCCATCTTCCCCTTTGGGAGCAGGGACAGGGTGTCAACCTGTGTAAAGGCCTGATTTTTTAAATCAAGCCAGCACACAGCCGCCATGCCGATATAGCCCAAATCCGCCATCGTGAATGTTATTCCAACCCCTTTGTCCGGGCATAGAATGTAATAGTAGTCCCATTCCTTGATCCGGTGCCAGCCGGCCTTGATTTTTTTTCTGTCATAGCGCCAGTGCAGTGTCGTTGCATAGCCGGGGTCGACTAAATATCCATTGCCATCCAGGAGTTCACAAGGTTCGATGATTTGGTGTTGTTTGCCCATACCCTCTCCTTTGCTGTGAGTGCCCTCCTTAAATGGCTGTTTTCCCCGATTTCTGTGTTGGGCACTATTTCATATTCAAACCTGAGTTTTCCTGATTTCTCCGTATCTTGCCAGGCCATACATGGCCCGGGCACATTCTTCCGGCGTGTCATATACCGGAATCCCGGCACCTTTTAGAATATCGTTGACGATATCGTTCTCAAACTTCCGGAAGCGGATCGTTACAATGGGTTTATTGTATTTTCGGGGAAGAGATGCAAAGGTTTCCGCCCCCTGAATCGTAACCTTTAGCAAATCAAGAAGCGGCTGCTCAATTTTTCCCGGATTTGAGATATAACTCCAGGCCATGGGATTAATGGGGACATTTGAGATCACACCATCAATACCATCCTGTTTAAGCAGCATCTCTACAACGGCTGCCTCCTGAACGGTTGTTCGAACAGTGCCGGCAAAATCCACCGGGTTGGTCGGGGGCGGTGCATGGGCCGGCAGTTCCTCTTTCAGTTTTTCTTCGACCTCTTTCTCAAGGGAGGGGACCTCAAGCCCCAGCTGTTCACAGGCATCGGCTGTCACCACACCCTGTCCGCCGCTGCCCAGTATTGCAATCCTCCGGCCAGGCGCCACGGGCTGTCCGGCCAGTGCTTCAGCCATATCAAAAGACTGAAGCGCCTCCTGCGATCTTATAAGGCCTGCCTGCCTGCACATGGCATCGAAAACTATCTCCGAGCCGGCCAGGGAGGCTGTATGGGACAATGTGGCTCTGGCGCCTGCTTTGGTTTTCCCGGCCTTAAAAATGATGACAGGCTTCTTTTTAGTTACCTTTCTGGCAAGGTCAAAAAAACGCCTGCCGTCTCTAAAGCCCTCCATATAATAGACAATCACACGGGTCTGATCGTCTTCGGCCAGATATTCAAGATAATCGGCTGCCGTAATATCGGCCTGGTTTCCGATACTCACAAACTTGCTGAGCCCATATCCCTTGGAGTTGGCAATTTCGGAGAGGTAGCCGCCAAAGGTTCCGCTCTGGGAGATGAAAGAGATGGGTCCTGTGAGCGGCGTCTTTTCAAATGACAGGTTGAGCCTTCCGGCCGCACTCCAGATGCCCATGCAGTTGGGCCCGACAATCCGTATACCACCGCCTCTGGCTATCCGGATGATATCATCCTGCAGGTTTCTTCCGTTTTCCCCTACTTCTGCAAATCCCGCGGTAATGAGGACAACGCCCTTTACACCCTGTTGAACACATTCTTCCATAATGTCCGGGACAAGGGGGGCCGGGATGGTAATGACTGCGAGATCGACTTCCCGGGGAATATCTGCGAGGCGTTTATAGGCCCGTATCCCGCAGACGGTTGCCTCTCTCGGATTAACCGGAAAAATTGCGCCCCGGTATCCTGTTTTTATCAGCCGGCTCAATATCCTGAATCCCCATTTCCCGAAAAAATTGGATGCACCGATGATGGCCACGGATTCGGGCCTGAAAATAGGGTCGAGTTGCTGAGAAATTGAAGTCAATCCCGTGCCTCCATAAAAATTTTATGACCAGGCCTGAGCCCGCGCTGCTGCCGTATCTTAATCCAGGCTGCAGCCGGATATTCATCCTGATCATGATGCCGGCGTCACATAGAACCGTTCATATCACAATTCAGGGAAAAACACAGTGATCTTTTCTTCTGAACCTCAGGCAGGAAGGTTTTATAGAATGAGTTCATTAAAGAGATAGGCATGGACCAGGCTGACTTCAACATAAGATGTGACCAAAAAGACCAATCCGACTTTTGTCAGCCAATGCCCGGAATGGGCAGAAAGGATGTAAAGACCCGGTACTGAAAGAAATAATTTGGTCACAGCAAACAGCAAAATGGACTTTGAGATGAAAAAAGCCATTACCGGATTTTGCTCCGGTACGCCATAGACACCGTACCAGACAGACGTCGCAACTAAATCCAACAAAATCAGGCAAGCAAGAATTCTAATAATGTACTTCATATTTACGACACCAAATAAGACGTTTCCATCATTCGGCCCTGCGTTGGGTAAGAAACCGCAGCATTCGTCCTGTCTTGTGCCAGGCATGCCGATAGTTCACTCTATGTTTAAATTTTATTGCTAAACTATGTTTATTAGTTTTTATATGGTTTGTCAAGGCGAATTTTGATATTTATTGCTCCGAAATGCATTTTTTATTTAACTAATTTAATTTAAAGGAGATCTTAATTATTGCCCCATACAATTATCACCCACCTGATCATCAGAAAAATGACAGGGCGCCAGGCCCCTTAAATCCGTATATCCATGCGGCCTTAATCGCGACATTAATCAAATTTAAGAATATATATTTAATTTCAGTTAGTTAAAAATATTTTAAGTATTGAGAGACCCGCAGAAAAGGCCCTGTCCGGTTTGAAATTAATCTTGGATGTCATAATTTTTTATGAAAACTATGTTCTTATATAAAGTAAATAAGAATAAGATAACCGCCCTCATTCGACCCAAAATCAATTCAGGGGGCTGATTGGCACAGCATCATTTCCGGAAATGATGATTCATATCTCAAAAAAAATCTTGCTGCCGGGCTTGACGGGGTATATTTAGATGGGGTCGATGCCTTTTAGTATTTTTTATAGTGCCTAATAAAAATCCATAACTATTTAAAGGAAGGTAGAATGGTAATAGATACCCCCGGAAAAGTGACGGACAGGATCCTGCTGCTCGGGAAAAAAGAATCAAATGTATATTTGCTCAAAGCAGAGGATGAATATGCGCTTATCGGCGGCGGCATGATCCATATTGCACCTCATGTCATTGAGCAGTTGATACGTTTCAGGATAGATGAAACGCTAATTAAAAGGATCATCATCCTTCACGCACATTTTGACCACTGCGGCCTTGTCCCCTTTTTGAAGCGGCGGTGGCCGTGGGCAAGGGTGACGGCATCTTCCAGGGCAAATGATCTTCTGTCCACACCGGCAGTCATTAACACCATAAAATCAATGAACCAGGGAATCTTCGCCATGTTTGGGGATGAAAAAAAATCAAAGGAAATGGATTTCGAATTTACCGGGATCAAAGTTGAGGATATTGTGAAGGAGGGTGATATTCTGCCCTGTGGTAATTTGTCAATCGAGATCCTGGAGGTGCCGGGCCACTCTTCCTGCTCGATTGCAGCATATGTGCCTGAAGACAAAGCCATGTTTGCCTCGGATGCAGGTGGAATACCCCTTGGTGATCAGATTTTTGCCGCCGGAAACTCAAATTTCGACAAGTTCCAAAGCAATCTTAAAAGGATGGCTGAATTTGATATCGAGATTCATCTGGCCGAACACGGCGGCGCTTTTACCGGTGAAGACGGCAGAGAGTTCCTTAATAGATCTATTGAGTCCGCCCAAATGACGCGAGAGCTGATTGTGAACTGTTTTAAGCGAACCAGGGATGAACAAAAGACAGTCGATGAAATAACGAATTTTTTTACAAAAGGAACCTCTGATTATTTTCTGTCCAAGGATGTTATTTCTTTGGTGGTCGGCCAGATGGTACGTTTTTTTTCAAAGAAACTCTCCGGGGAAAAGGCATAGACGGTTGAATCAGACATGGGGGTGATATGAGAAGAAATGATAAAGAAATTACCGACCATAGAACCATTGAAGACATTATTTTAAGCTCAACCGTGTGCAAACTTGCCATGGCCGATGAAAACCAACCCTACATTGTTCCGCTTTGTTTTGGCCTCAAAGACAACGCCCTGTATTTTCACAGTGCGCCGGAAGGGAAAAAAATCGACATTCTTAAAAAAAATCCAAGTGTCTGTTTTGAATTTGAAATATTTACACAAGTCATCAAATCAGCCAAGGCATGCGGATGGGGAATGAAATACAGGAGCGTCATTGGATTTGGAAAAGCCAGCTTTATCTTTGATGACGATTTAAAAAGGAAGGCGTTTGATATCATCATGCACCAATACGCGGATGGCGCCTTCTCGTATGAAGAAGCGCTGTTAAACGCCACCATCATTATAAAGGTTGACATTCAACACATGACGGGCAAACAATCTGAAATTTAAACAGCTTCTTCGCCCGATACGGAAGCTCCATTTTATAACCTTTCTCAACACAATGTCCGATTCAAGCACCTGAATCATGTTGTTCAGATTGGCATCGTTCTCAAGGGCATCTGCAGAAAACGTCTGCAAGAGCGGTAAAGTAATCGTTTTCCATCATCCCGGTCCCGAGCCGCGATCCTGATGGGTGGGGCCACCGTCCCTGTGAGGGAACTCGTCGAACAAACTTAACATAAACGGCAAAAAAGATGGCCTATCAAAAAAAAATCATGGTGCTTGGACCAGGCCACACACCGCAGGAACGTAAGACAGCAAAAATAATTACACATCATCTTCAATCAAAAGGCCTGGAAACCTATTCGCCGTTTCTGGATGGTCTTGAAGCAGACCTTTTTTCCATGCTGACAAATGATTTGGCTGAGGGCAGCGATGAAAAACAGGAGTGTCAGCATGCCATGCTTCTGGCTTTTGCCCTGGATTACTATACCCTGATTGAACTGATGGACGGGGTCGTCCTTGTTCTCGACGGACGAACACCGGATACGGGATGTGTGTTTATGGGAGCGGTTGCATTCGCGAGCGGCATACCGGTGACTGTTTATAAAAATGACTTTCGCACATTCATGCCCCTTGGCGATAATGCAATGATTTCCGGTCTGTCGGACTTTAAAATCGAAAAAAGGATAGACGATCTTCCCGGAAAGATAGATAAATTATTGAAGGATTCGACGCGGAAACACCGGTCGTCAAACCCCGGCGAAACATTGCCACCTGCTAACCGCGAACTTTTTCTCTTGGGGAAAGAGATGCATCTGTCCCTTGAAAGGCAGGATCAAACCCCGAGGGGCCGCCTGGGACACCTGATTACAGAATTCCGACATTCGCCCAGGGCGACTTCCCTAATTCCCGATTCAGCTCCTTCTGAATCGACTGCCATAAACCCTTTACAGATTTCCGGAAAAGTATATTGTTCGGGCCCCCTGTTCTGCCCTGCAGAAGTGAAGGAGATGTCCGATATTGCTTCTGCTGTTGAACAGGCCGGACTTTCAACCTACCTTCCACACAGGGACGGCGCAGAAGCGATGATCGGCATCATGCACAGCCTGTTGATCCGGACCCTGCCATTTTTTATGTTCAGCAAGATTTCAGATAGAATCGCCTTTAGCCTTGATGTATCTGAGATATTGTCATGCGACTTTTTCGTTATCAACACAAATGGGAGTGTGCCTGATGATGGTGCGGTGTCTGAGGCCGGCATGGCATTTGCCGCCGGGAAGCCTGTTGTTCTTTTCCGTAGCGATAAAAGGGTGCTTTTAAACAGTCCGTACGGATTTGTCCACCCCGCACTTCAAGTCGGCGGGAGATTTTTTGAGGCCGTGGAGCGTCCGGACAACCTCTCTATCCAGCTGGAAAGAGAGACACGGTTTCTGAGTGGCTTTGGAACCCAATCATTCGGAAGCACTCCGCTTCCGTCCTCTATCCATAAACATTTCAGGAGAGGTGCGACCTGGGCAAAAATCTTTAACTGGCTGTACAAAGGAAAAAACAAACCCATTCACCCCATGGTAAACTGGCCTGGTGAATAAATGACTCAAGCTTTTTGGAAAGGATGTGTTCAATGGATGTAACCAAAGTAGCGATTTTAAGCAATGTGTATTCAGGGAGCGGCAGAGACAGGGTCCTGGAGCTCACCCAAAAAGCGTTCCATTGCCTGGAGCCGCAGGTGTCTGAAGTTCTTGTGGGTCCGGGAGACATGGGGGAAATTGCCTGCAGCGGAGATAAGGTCAAGGTGGTTGGTCAGGACAGCACCAGGACCAGACAGGACACCATCGAGACAGCCAGGCAAATGAGTGACATGGGGGCGGAACTGTTTATCATCATTTCCGGGGACGGTACATGCAACGATGCCCTGGAAGGCATGAAATCTGTTAGCGCCACTCTGCCCATTTTCGGTATTGCGGCCGGCCGGTTCAATGTCATTTTTCCAAAACGTAAACACGATCCCTTTATCAGCATGCGCGGAGACTTCCGGCCTTTTGACATCAAGGATCTGGTGGTGGAAGACGTGATGGGGATGGTCAGCCGTGTGAACGATCAAATCGTCAGCTACGGTTTTTTCTGGGTGACAGTGGCCAATGCGGTTGCCCACAGCGATGCAGACAACAATCTCATATTTATCGATGCGGCCAGGTACATCGACGGTGAAGTAATCCCGGTTTCAGACGCTACCCCTATCGCCACCGAAGAGACCCGGATCACCCTCCTTTCGGCCGCCCTTGGAGAAGTTGAAATCGCAAGCGGGCCGGAAGTGTCAATGCCGGTGGTCGCCCACCTGGTTCCAGAGATGAACCAGATGATGGCCGGCGGATTTGGCGCCATTGTCGAAGTCATGGGATTTAACGGCGTGGCCTATTATTTCCCCACATCTAATATTGGACTGTTCCCCTCGCCGGAGGACTTTCCCATTGAGACGAAATCGGTGGCTTTTTTTGCAGGCGATAAGGTCCGGTACACCGGCCTGAAAGATCGGGCCGTATTGCAGGCGGATTCAACAGCCATCTGCACCCTGACGCCGGAAGATGTAGTGACGGTGGCCATTGATATGACGCTGGGTAAAAAAGCCGTCATTCGCCCCTATTAAAATTGCGGTTAAAGAAGAGCGCCCTTGCGGGCGGGCGAGATGCGCCCCGCGCGGGCAATGAGGAGGAGATGAATGTCTTTCAGTGTTGACCTGCTGATTACAGGCGGCATCGTGCATACTGGTGTCGATAAAGGCAAACCTGTTGATGCCGTGGCCGTAAAGAACGGCCGTATTGCGGCCGTGGGCCGCAGCCAAGAGTTGGGCAGCCTGGCATGCAGGCAAAAGATTGAACTTGGCGGCAAAATCCTTGTGCCGGGTTTTATAGACGCCCATTGCCACCTCTCCCTGTTTTCCATACTGCTGAACTATCTTGACTGCCGCCTGCCGTTGAATGCGGATATAAGTCGGATCGTAGCCATG
>JAUXCK010000355.1 GCA_030618925.1 Desulfobacteraceae bacterium | reverse complement strand
TTTTCTCCTTGTCATCCGGGAAACGGCCATCAATTTCCTGAAACAGGTTCAGAATATGATCGCTTTTAATCGCGCTGGTGATGTTGTTCAGATTTTCAAGAAACAAGAGGATCTCTTCAGCCATTTCCAGGTCCGTACATTTTTCGAATTTTCCTGTTTGCCAGTCTTGGAAAAGTTCTACATTGTTGGGAATGGCCAGTGAGCGAAGCCGTATAAAATGAGGATTGATCTGGTTTAGTGCATCAGCGGTCTCCAGGGCATGAAGGCGGGATAATTTTTTTCCGCCAAGACCCGGCATGACATACTCGGACAATTCGATTCCAGCCTTTTTTACCCTGAGTCCGGCCTTGATATGGATCTCTTTGGTGGCGCCTTTTTTTGTCAGTTTAAGCACTTCGTCTGATCCGGATTCCAGGCCGATGTGAATTCTGCTCAGGCCTGCATGGCCGATTGCCTGCATGTCACTGTCTTTTATGCGGGAAATGGTGTGCGACCTTGCATAGGAGGTGATTCGGCTTGCCCAGGGGAACCGGTTTTTTAAATGCTTTAAAATGTCAATTAAGTCATCCGGTTTGATGATCAGGCTATTGGCATCCTGGATAAAAACCGATTCCATGCCGCCATTCATCCAGTTTAAGGCGGCGTTCAGGGCTTGGAGTTCAGTTTGATCCACATTCCGGGCTGCCGCCTTGAGTTTATCCCGATCAATATGCCCTGACGCATCGACCATCTGACGCAGCATCATGACATTTTTATGCACCAGATCAATATCTTTTTTAACATGGTCTACCGGGCGCAGGGAAAACCGGTTCCCTTTATAGACGGGGCAGAACGTGCAGCGGTTCCAGGGGCAGTTCCGGGTGACTCTGATCAAAAGGCTGTAAGCTTCGCTCGGTGGACGAATAGGTCCCTGCTCGAAGCCTGTGTAGTTTTCAGTCGCCTGTTTTTTAACACTCATTTCTTTTCCTTTTTAATGGCCAAAATCTCTTCATATATTCTGGCTCTGGGGAATCCGGTCGAGGCGGCCAGCTCTTTTGCCAGCGGAGAGGGCCGGCATCCGGGTGATTTTAGCCTGAGTGCAATTTCTTTCCTGAGGGTTGACAGGGAAGGTGTCTCATTCTTTCCCTGCCCGGAAATCAGGAGCGTGCATTCTCCCTTGACGGCATCTCTCCGCTGCATTGTTTCAAGGATTTCTGACAGCAGGCCGCGTTGAAACTCCTCAAACTTTTTGGTCATTTCTCTTGCCAAAACCCCGTACCTGTCGCCAAAGATAAGCATGATCTCCTGTAAGAGCAACAGGATTCGTTTTGGTGATTCATAAAAAAGAAGGGTCCTTTGCTCTTTGGAGAGCGATTGCAAGAGTTCCGCGCGTTTTTTTTTTCTTTTTGGGCAGAAAACCGACAAATACAAAAGCATCGGTGGGCAGGCCGGAGACAGAAAGGGCCGCCACGGCGGCGGAGGGGCCGGGGACAGGGATGGGGTGGATGTGGTTTTCGATTGCAGCACACACAAGCCGATACCCGGGGTCTGACACCGAAGGCGTCCCTGCATCTGATACAAGTGCCACAGATGATCCGGTTTGTAATTTTTTTATCAAGCCGCTGATGCGCTGGATTTCATTGTGTTCATGGCAGGAAAGAAGGTTATTTTTGATATTGTGATGGGCCAGTATTTTTCCGATTTTTCGTGTGTCTTCAGCGGCAATGACATCAACTTCTGCAAGGATCCTGAGGGCCCTTAAGGTGATATCCTCCATGTTGCCGATGGGCATGGCCACTATATACAGATTTCCCGGGGGGTCTGTGCTTTGTTTACTAGAAGTAGGTGAGGGCGAAGGCATTTTTAATAATTTCCATGTTGCCGTCATTTTTATGTGTGTTCAGGGCAACAACGTCAAACCGGGCCCTTGCGTCCGTCTGCTTTACCTCTTTCAGGTATGAGAGGGCAACCATGGCAATCTTTTTCTGTTTTTTAAGGGTCACCGCATGTTTGGCATTTCCGAACCGGTCTGATTTTCTGGCCTTTACTTCGATAAAAACAAGGGTGTCTCCATCCTTGGCGATGATGTCGATTTCGCCCAGGTGGTTGCGGTAATTCTGTGCAAGGATTTCGTAGCCTTTTTTTTTGAGCTGTCTGGCGGCAATAGATTCAACGGTTTTACCAAACTGCTGCTGTTTATTTAGCATTTGGCCAGGTCCTGCACCCGTCTATTTTTGTTTAAAACCTGACACCTGTCCGGCTCAGCGGGCTTTTGAGCGGACCGTTTACCCGAGGTGTTCCTTAACGCCTCTGAAACTCCGGCGGTGAATCGGACAGCATCCGAATTTTTGAATGGCCTCTTTGTGGGTTTTTGTCGGGTAGCCCTTATGTTTGGCAAATCCAAACTGGGGATATTCCTGGCTGTATCTTTCCATCAGCCTGTCCCGGGTGACTTTGGCAATGATCGAGGCGGCTGCAATTGAAATACTCAATGCGTCCCCTTTTTTAATGGGCTCCTGTGGAAGGCTGGACTCGATACAAAAAATGCCGTCGATCAACAGGCAGTCCGGCTTGGGATTCAGATTATTTACCGACAACCTCATGGAGAGCAGGGAAGCCTGAAGGATGTTGATACGGTCAATTTCAACAGGGTCAATAATTCCGATGCCGACTGCCGTGGAATGGCGGTATATCTCTTCGTATAACTGTTCCCGTTTTTTGGGTGTCAGTTTTTTAGAGTCCGAAATATCGGAAACCGGAAAGGAATCCGGCAGGATAACCGCGGCCGAAACAACCGGGCCGGCCAGGGGACCCCGACCGGCTTCGTCTAAGCCGGCGATTTTTGAAAAGCCCTTATCCCGGGCTTTTTCTTCAAACCGCCACATATATGACTCTGAATCGTTTTTCATGAAAGCTTGAAAAAGATCTAATTTATCCGGCGTTCCTTGATCCTGGTGGCCTTGCCTCTCAATTTCCTGAGATAATAGATCTTTGATCGACGGACACGACCCCTTGTATTGACTTCAATTTTGTCGATAATCGGTGAATGAAGCGGAAAAATACGTTCTACACCGATGCCGTATGACACTTTTCGAACGGTAAAGGAGGCGTTGAGCATTCCCTTGCGTTTGCTGATGACAACTCCCTGAAACGCCTGAATCCGCTCCTTTTCGCCTTCTTTGATTTTGACATAAACGGTTACCGTGTCGCCCGCGGAAAAATCAGGGTGATCGGTCCGCATTTGTTTTTTTTCAAGTTCTTCGATTAACTGCATTTTTTCCCCCAAAAAATTAATTAAATTATGTGTAATTACTCTTTAATCGATCCAGAATGATAGATACTGCAGATCGAACCGAAAGATGATTATAATCTGCATCTCCCATGATGGGATCAAGAATAAAGTCTGCCTTGGCGATAAAATTTTCTGAAAGCCCCCAGGCAGTGCCAAACAGCAAAACATGAGGGGCACCACCCTGCAACATTTCTCGGAATTTTTCATACCCGATGCCCCGGGTGTTTTTCTTTGCGCTTGT
>JAUXCK010000093.1 GCA_030618925.1 Desulfobacteraceae bacterium | reverse complement strand
TTGGGCGCAATCGTTAATTCTCTGGGGATGAATTTTTTCTATTTCGAGTTTGGGTATCAGGGCGAGAGCATGTCGATTTTCATCATTTTCTATGCGGTGGCGTCCTTAGTGGGGACCGGCATATATCCGATCCTGACCAAAAAGTTTAATCGTGCTCAATTGTTGCGAATTTCGGTCTATATCATGACGATCGGCTATTTAATCATGTTCGGGACCGGTTATGTACCCTTTATTCCCCATTCCATCTGGAGTTTCTGTACAGGTGGTTTTATTATTTTTACGGCTCAAGCGGTCATGTATTTAATCATTCTGGTTCAACTGACGAATACCATTGAATATGAACAATACCTGACCGGCAACAGGAACGAAGCGATTTTGTTTTCTCTGCGGCCGTTAACGGCCAAAGCGTCCGGCGCAATTCAACAAGGGATTGTCTCCCTGATTCTGATCGTTAGCGGCATTTACAGCCTGGCCAACAAAATAGCCATCCTGGAGCAGCAGAACGTTGGCGGCGGTACAGATATTTCCGGGGCTGCAAATGCCATTATCAGCCAGGCGTCGCCCGACATGCTGTTTATGTTGCGGTGCGGGATTACCCTGGTTCCCATGGTGCTAACCTGGTTGACCTATGGGGTTATCAAAAGGAAATACTTTATTGATGAAAAAGCGTATAAGATAATATTGGCAGAATTGAAACAACGTGAGGAAGATCCCGGTCATTTTGATACGACGGCCCTCAAGCAATTGAGCAAGGCGTAACCTATGCTACACGGTTTATTTACTCAGGTTTCGCACCTCTTGGTGAACGCAACCCATGCCCTCCGGGCCAGGATCTTTATTCGGTGAGTTGATGGGCATACTTCTCGAGGTCGTTGATTCGTTCTTCTGGAGAGGGGTGGGTCGCCAGCATATAGGCCCAGCCTGGAATTTTTTCCTGCGCCTTAAGTATTTTAAACAGGTGCTGGGTCCCGTCGACCTTGCCATAAAGCGAATGGATCAATTTCAGGCTGAATCTGTCGGCCTTTTTTTCATTTTCCTGAGAGTATCGCCGCTGAAGCACCAGGTTCATGATGTCGCCGAACGAGCCACCACCGATGCTGTTGCCGAAAATAACGGATTTCAGTATTGAAAAACCAATGGCGCGTCCCATGCCGCGAAGGTGATCCCGATGATGGAAATGTCCCATTTCGTGCCCGAGGACAAAGGCGATTTCGATATCATCAGACAACACATCCAACAACCCGGAGGTAATACCGATGGTCCCGCCGGGGAATGCAAAGGCATTGGGATTTTCATGCTCCATCAGTACCAGTGAATAATTGAGGGGAGGGACATTTTCGCCGGCTTTGAGTGCTTCAAGAATGCCATGAGCGGTTTTAAAACGCACCGCATAGTCCGATGTTTCCGGGTTGGTTTCGGGAATCGGGAAGGCACTAAACAACCTTTCTTCGGTTTCAAAGGAAATCCGTGTGACAATAATGTCCACAAGAAAACCGGTTAGAAAGAAAAGCACAACCAGCAGGATGACTGCAGAGACCGCCAGTTTCCAGAACTCATTAATCGCTGTCCCTCTTGCTGAACTGATGTCTGAGGTCTTTTTAAGGGGCTTGTTGATGACCTTCATAAGTTATGCGGTTTTCGAATATCGAATGGCGGTTCCATAGGCAAATACCTCAATCGATCCGATCTTTTTTTTTCTTCCCTTTGAAATGCTGCTCGTCTTGATCCGGAAATTAACGATCAGGTCGGCATCCGAGCATTTTTCTTTCATTCTCAATGTGGCTTCCCTTCTTCCACGATCGACTAAACTCACATAAGACCGTACTTCACCACCGAAGATTTGTCGCAATCCGGCCAGAAAACGTTTGAAGTAGTCGATGGAGATGACGACCGAACCGCTGACGAATTGAACCCGTTCCACTTGTCGGTCCACAGGATACTGTTTGCAATTCAGTACAGGAAGGGTGAGCAGTTCTTTTTCACGTTTGTGGATGGAGCGATAGTGACGTTTTTCAATTGTGGTTCCTGTTATCAGCGCGATGACGATAATCAGCAGAGGGATACCGATATTGATGGCCGGGTCGATATATATGTCCATTATTTCTCCTGTTCAACGCGCACGGCTGTGCCGTAAACATAAAGTTCGCTTGCCCCCTGGGCAACTGATGAGGTGTCGAAGCGCACATTGATGACGGCATTGGCACCCAATTCCTTTGCTTGTGCAATCATCCTGTCCCTGGCCTGTTCCCGCGCATCTTCGAGCAATTCCGTATAGCCTTTTAGTTCTCCGCCGACAATATTTTTAAGGCTGGCCATAATGTCCCTGCCCACATGTTTTGCTCTGACGGTGCTTCCTGTCACCAGCCCGTAGTGTTCCACTATTGTGGTGCCCGGCACTTCTTCGATATTCGTTAGTATCATTTGGTTCTCCTTATATAGGTATCGTTCTGAATGCCTCAATCGATTCGTTTATGCCTCTACCCGCTTCCTGAATGGAAGCGCCCGGGATCTTTTCATTTCCCACAATGCAGGTTTTTACAAATCGTGCCCCAGTGTCGTCCCCAATATTAATCATATGGCTTATTCTTTTATCAAGACATGGTATTCGGCCTCAGACAGAATTTGAATATTTAATGACCGGGCCGTTTTAATCTTGGTCCCCCCTGGATTGTCGCCGCAAACCAGATAATCTGTTTTGCCGCTCACCGCGCTTTGAACGTTGGCGCCAAGTTGTATTGCCTGCCGCTTCATGGCATCCCTGCTGCCGGACTGCATCTTGCCTGTAAACAGAATGCCCTTGCCGCTGATGGGGCTGTCAACGGTCCCTTGAGGCGCATCAACAGGTGTTCTTTCAAGAGAGAACCCCAGATTCAACATATGCCTCATGGTATCCTTGATTTTTATCAGACCATTTTGGATCGAAAGGCTTGTGATCTCCCCAAAGCCATGTATGTTTTTAATGTCATCGGCCGTTATTTTTTCGAGCCGTTCAAGGGAGATATGGGAAAGAAGTTTTCGGCTGTCTCCCTTGCCAAGGGCCGGGATCCCAAAAGCTGCCAGAAATCGCCAGTCTTCAACAGGTTTTGTTTTACTTGTGGTTATCGCATGGAAAAGGTTTTTGGACTGCACGGGTCCAAAGTCGAGATTCAGAAAATCATTTTTGTCCATGGCATATACTTTTTCAAGGCTGTCATACTCTTTCTCAACAAGTCTCCGGATCGTTTTAATGCCAAACCAGTCCGCTGTCCCAAGGGTTTTAAACCAGTGGTAAAGGCCCTGTTCAATCTGAGCCGGGCAGGAAGGATTGATGCACTTCAGGAAATCATTGTCCCATTCAAGTGTGGAACAGCAGGACGGGCAGTGGCAAGGGATTCGCACATGCGATGATTGTGTGATCACCTTTTCAAGCTTTGGAATCACCTCTCCGCTTCTGATGACTTCAATCTCGGACCCCGGGCCGATTTTCAGCGCTTGAATTTTACCCGCGTGATGGGCCGTCACCCTCCGGATTGTTGCACCCGAAAGAGACACCGGGTGAACCTCCATCACCGGGGTGATATTGCCGGTCCTTCCGACCTGCCAGTGTATGTTTTCCACTATTGTGGAAGCTGTTTCGCCTCTTTTTTTAATGGCAATCTGCCACCTGTAATGATGGGCTGTTGATCCCATATGGGCTCTTACCCTGTCATCTGTCACCGATGCAACCATGCCGTCAATAGGGTAGTCTGATTGTGTCAAAAGATCTTTGGTGATGGATTCTACATTTTGCAGAAGCGCTTCATCTGTTCCGGTCCAGGAGGGCAATTTTATATAGGGGACAAAATGGACTGCGTCATCTTCGAGTGCATTTTGCGCGAATTCGTTTAATGTGTCTGATGATATGATCCCCACCACCATGTTTCTGGGGTGCTCGAATTTATCGGACAGGTGTTGATTGAAATATGACTTCAGGATGACAATCTCACCGATCCCGAGTCCCCGGCCGCCTATTGGAATGACGCCTTTTACAAAAGCGCTGCTGATTTCATAACCGACTTCTCCGTTTCCCCTCGTGGCAAAAATTTTTCCGTCATCTCTGCCGGCAAGGCCATCCAGCTTTGGCATAACCGTAAAATTGACCGTCTTGATCCCGATTCCCGCCGCTTCTTTTTTGACACGGTTGATGAATCTTTGAAGGTCGTCAAGGGTGTAGGACTTGTCAATGGAAAGCATTGGGACAGGGTGCCGGATCTCTTTCCTGTCTTCAAACCGTTCCGGCTCTATAGACGCCAGATAGGGATTTTGGGGATCTGCAGCCCTGAGCTGTTCAATCAGGCGATCATATTCATGATCACTGATAATCGGCCGGCCGCCTCGATAGGCGGCGTTATATCTTTTTAATGCGTCCACCAGGGATGCAATATCTGTTACAGTATCTGGCATAAATCTATGATGGTTTCCTGAACTATCCTGCATGTTTTGTTAAAAAGGGGTTGGCCAAATCCGGGATGCCACTCCATGGTGGAGAGCTCGTCTGAAACAACCAGCACTGCTCCCACATCCACGTTGCGGAATTTACCGACTGTAAAGAGAGCCGATGTTTCCATTTCAACCCCCAGAGCATTTTTTTTCTGATAATGCTTGACCTTTTCGGGGGTTTCTCTGAAAAGCGCATCAGTGGTCCAGATCAGGCCTTCATGAAATGTTACTTTTTTCTGTGTGAGCACATCTCTTATGGTGCTGGTGATGGTTTCAGATGACCGTATCAATCCGTTTTGTTTTTCTCCGTAATGGCAGGAGGTCCCCTCATCAATCAGGGCACCTGTGGGAAGGATAATATCACCTGTTTTGACATGAGGCGAAATGGCTCCGCACAAACCATAAAAGATAATTTTTTTCGCTCCCGAGGCGATGAGAATCTCCAGGAGCATGACAGCATAGGGCGCGCCTATCAGTGGACCTGAAACCGAGCAGCTGAACGGACGATCTTTTGCAAGGTATAATTTGCTCAACATCATCGGCACACAATCATTTTGATTCAGGTTTAACAGACGGCAGATGGCCTGTGTATCATTTTCCATTGCCGTCAGAACTGCAACCAACGGGAAGTCGGTTGTGTTGCCCCACTTGATTGGATTGACAATGGCGTCCCTGTTTGTCATTTTTTTCAGGCCCCTTTAACCGGGTGTGATCAAGTTTTCAAGCGACCCCTTGACTTCATCGATAATATCATAAAGGAATTCCAGATCTTCGATTGTCAGACGGCCGGCCTTGGAAGGGGCTCTGTCGGAGCCGTCTATTTTTTTTAGAATTCGGGGACCGATCTGCAATTTGGGTTGTGCATCCCCGTACTGGTTGATTGAAATAATAAGACCGGTATCTTCACATTTCCATTGTTTAAGCAATTTGTCTTTTTCAGGATCAAACGCCATGTTTTCCTCCTATCCTCTTACGGTTATTATTGTTTTGTTGATACCCTGATGTCTATCCCGCCCACGGGGCGTTGCAGGTAATGGTTTATGCATCAGGTCGATATTTTAGAAAAATCGGCAATATCCTCAAAAAGAGCGGCAATGCCGGATAGCTGGGCAAGACGGTTCTGGCGGACATTCTCATCTTCGGTCATCACCATGACACCTTCGAAGAAGGCGTCCACTGGTTCGCGCAGGGAAGCAATATCCGAAAGGGCCTTATGAAAATCACCCTTTCTCAAGTGGTTAGATACCTTTTTGCCGACCCGCGTGCAGGCATCGTGCAGTGCGGATTCACATTTATCCTCAAACAGGTCGGGATTCACCGGCCGGTTGTCAAACGCTTCAGCTTTTTTAATGATATTGACTGCACGCTTGAAGGCAATGGCAATGGGTTCAAAATAAGCTGCTTTTTTTAATTCTTCAAGGGCCTTCACCCTTTTCCAGGTGTCCGGCACATGGTCAACCGAGACGGCGGTGACCGCATTAATGACATCTTTTTGAAATCCCTGTTCTGAGAGCAGGAATGCAATTCTGTCCTTTAAAAAAGAATACACTTTTTGTGATGTTTTTTGAATGTCCGGGTCATCTGCCGAATTAAAATGGCCGATACTTGTTTGAATCAACTCTTTAAGGGAAAAGGAGAATTGATTGGTGAGAATAATCTGGATGATGCCGATGCTCTGCCGGCGAAGGGCATAGGGATCTGATGCACCGGTCGGAATCAGCCCTGCCTTGAAACAGCCGCAAATGGAGTCAATTTTATCTGCGATCGCAAGGATCGCACCGGCCGATGTGTCAGGCAGGGGGCCACCGGAGTATGCCGGCAGGTAGTGTTCTTCGATGGCGGCAGCCACATCAGGCCCCTCACCCGCTATTGTGGCGTAGATTCTTCCCATTATCCCCTGAAGTTTCGGAAATTCAATCACCACCTGACACGTGAGGTCCGCCTTGCACAACCAGGCCGCTCGGGACACCTGAGTTTTTAAATCAGGGTCGCTGCTTATCTCGTCTGCCAGAAACTCGCCCAGCTTCTGGATCCGGAGCGTCTTTTCATAGACAGAGCCGAGTTTTGATTGAAAAAGCACATTTTTTAATTTTTCCGTCAGGCGATCCAGTGTTGTTTCAAGGTCACTCTTGTAAAAGAAGCGGGCGTCTTCCAGGCGGGCCCTGAGAACTCTTTCATGCCCCCGGATCACCAGGGCCATGTCTTTTGCGAGTGTATTGCTTACGGCAATGAAGCAGGGCATCAGCTGGTCGGACTTGTCTGTCACCGCAAAATATTTTTGATGTTCCCGCATGGCAGTGATCAACACTTCCTTTGGCAGTTCAAGAAATTTTTTGTCAAATTTCCCTGCAACCGGTACGGGATATTCAACCAGATTGGTGACGGTTTCGATCAGTTTCTCATCCGGCTGAATTCGCCCCTCAAGGTCAGAAGCAATTTGACCCACAGATGCTTTTATCATATCCCTTCGTTTGTCTATTTCCGGCTCCACATGTGCTTTGTTGAGGAGGTCCGTATATTGATCCGAAGAGGACAGCTTGATTTTTCCAGGCGCCATAAACCGGTGCCCGAACGTATAGCGGCTGCTTTTCAGATTCCCGAGGGAAAACGGGATGACTGACGTCCCGAGAAGCGCGAGAAGTGAATGTATGGGCCGTGCAAATGCAAGGGACAGGTTCGCCCATTTCATTGTTTTGGGAAACGGAAGGGCCAGTATCACTTCCGGTAAAATTGTTTTTAACAGAATTTTAGTCGAGATCCCCTGTTCTGTTTTAACAGCAGATAGATAGCGCCCTTTTTTCGTTTCCTTAACAACGATATCTTTTACAGGCAGGCCGACTTTTTCAGCAAATTTGACAGCGGCCACCGTGGGTTTCCCCTGGTCGTCAAATCCCACCCGTTCCGGCGGGCCTGTCATTTCAGTTGTCAGTGGCGCCTGGCGAATAGATACATCCTTGATTTCTATTGCGAGCCGTCTTGGTGTACCAAATGTTCTGGCATCTCCGTGAATAATCCTGGCGGCATTTAATTTGTGGCTCAGATTTGACGACAGGGCCTGGAGTGCGGGTTCAATATAGGCAGCCGGGATCTCTTCCGCCCCTATTTCAAGAAATAAGCAAGTCATAACTTCCTCAATTTTCCAGTGAGGCCAATGACTTTCAGCCATTGTCTCTGTTTTTTTTCGATGGCACCCTCAATTCAATTTTTCATGCCATATGCTCTGGATGCGAACCAATACTGTTTTTATCCGGACGCCAGGAGGGGGAATCCCATCTCTTCTCTTTGCTTAAGATAGGCTTCGACACAGGATTTGGCAATATGTCGTACCCGTGCAATATAGCCGGTTCTTTCAGTCACGCTGATGGCGCCCCTTGCATCCAGAAGGTTAAACGTGTGTGAACATTTAAGGCAGTATTCATAAGCCGGAATGATCAGCGATTCTTGGATGATCCGGTGCGCCTCTGCCTCGTATTGATTGAAAAGCTTAAGCAGCATGCCTGTATCGGCGATTTCAAAATTGTAGGCAGACTGTTCCACTTCCTGCTGATGAAAAACATCACCATAGCTGATTTTTTTGTTCCATTTCAGCTCATAAATATTATCGACCCCCTGAAGGTACATGGCGATTCTTTCAAGGCCATAGGTAATTTCAACGGATACGGGATGGACGTCAATACTGCCGATCTGTTGAAAATAGGTAAACTGGGTGATCTCCATGCCATCGAGCCAGATTTCCCATCCAAGGCCGGATGCACCGAGGGTCGGGGACTCCCAGTCGTCTTCCACAAACCGGATATCATGGGCCAATGGGTCGATACCCAGTGTTTTCAGGCTCTGTAAGTATTGTTTTTGGACGTCAAATGGAGATGGTTTCAGGATAACCTGGAACTGGTAATAGTGCTGGAGCCGGTTCGGGTTTTCGCCATACCGGCCGTCAGTGGGCCTCCGGGATGGCTGCACATAAGCCACGTTCCATGGCTCCGGTCCAATGGCTTTAAAAAGGGTGGCCGGGTGAAAGGTCCCCGCCCCGACTTCAATATCATACGGCTGGGCCAGGACACATCCCTTGCGCGCCCAGAATTTCTGCAAAGAGAGAATAATATCTTGGAAATTCATTTTGATATCCTTTTGAAACATCCTGTCAGTTTATCGGGTACAATAGTTCTGCAGGGTTTTTATATTATTTTCAACCTGTGAATCAATGAAAAGTTTCATGTTCAGCTCCGAATTCCCCTTAAAAATTTAAGGCTTTTGAGTTCTTTCCCCAGTTGGAAAGA